>NZ_JACAPA010000186.1:0-313 GCF_013385945.1 Pantoea sp. B9002 | reverse complement strand
CTGGTGAGCGGTGCATCAAACGCTTAGGCCTTCAGCGGGACCAAACGTGGAGCAATCATGTTTTCGGGGCGCAGGATGTCGTCGAGCATGGCGTCGTCGAGCAAGCCTTCTTCGCGCACCAGTTCCAGCACGCCGCGGCCGCTTTCGAGGGCGATACGCGCAATGCGTGTGGCGTTTTCATAGCCGATGTACGGGTTCAGCGCGGTGACCAGGCCGATGGAGTGTTCCACCAGTTCGCGGCAACGGGCTTCGTTGGCGGTGATGCCGACGATGCAGTGTTCGCGCAGCATGTCCATGGCGCGTTGCAGCAGGC
>NZ_JACAPA010000021.1:0-109924 GCF_013385945.1 Pantoea sp. B9002 | reverse complement strand
CAGTTTTTGTTGACCGCTACATTGGTAAGTATGTCAAGATTCATGAAGTCATATCGTCTCTCTCTAACAATCTTTTGCCTGTACACTCAATCGGCATCGTATTGTGCTCTGGATGCACGAAAATAGCCGGCGGATGTGATAATCCATGACCATAAAGGTAGCATCCGCAGAAGCATTTCTTTTCCCATATCTGTAATTGCATAAACCACCCGGGGCAACTTTTCCTCATAATCATAGCGGGATATAAGCCCGTCCCGCTCCAGATGTCGCAGTGTTCGCGTCAGCATTCTTTGAGTGACACTCGTAAGGTAGCGGCGTAACTCTCCGTAGCGAAGAGGTCCGTTAGTACCAAGAATATGCAGCACGCCCAGCGACCAGCGATTACCTGCATGGGCCAGGATCTCACGTTTTAGGCCCTCATCATCGTTGCTTAATTCCTCACAAAATTCCTTGGAAAATTGCAACAGTGCTTCCCGCTCAGACTCCATATCACCTCCGGTATCATGCGTGTGCCTAATTGAACCAGGCCATGTCAGCTGTCAGGATGACGTTTTAATACAACAGGAAGCAACAATGAATACTGAAAAAAAACCTAAAGATACTGTTCTAGTACTCGGTGCAGGCGAGCTTGGTATTCAGGTATTGAGAGCGATGAGCAATAAAGTGCAGGAACATACCGCTGTAAAAATTAGTGTGTTACTCAGAAGCGAAGCCGCTTATGCCGTTTCTGGCTCGCGCAAGGCACGGCTGGATGAACTTACGAAGCTTGGAATCGCTGTAGTAGAGGGCGATCTGCAGGAAAACAGTGTTGATGAACTGAGTGAACTATTTGCTGCTTTCGACGCCGTCATCAACTGCAGTGGTTTTGTCGGCGGGCCGGGAACACAGATAAAAATTACGCAGGCGGTATTCAAAGCGGCTGTAGCCCTCTACTTCCCATGGCAGTTTGGCGTAGATTATGACGTAGTGGGTAAAGGCAGCGGGCAACAAGTGTGGGATGAACAGCTCGAAGTTCGCCACCTTTTACGTCAGCAAAACGCAACAGCGTGGGTCATTGTATCTACAGGCATTTTTACCAGCTATCTGTTTGAGCCCGGTTTTGGTGTGATTGACGCGCAAAGTAAAACCGTCTGTGCCCTGGGAGACTGGAAGCACGCGGTAACGCTAACCACACCAGAAGATATTGGCAAGCTGACTGCGGACATTTTCTTCCGTCAGCCCACTTTCAAAAACGAGATTGTCTATATTGCAGGTGATACGCTGACTTATAGCGAGCTTGCGGATTTAATGAGTGCTCACTGGGGCACCGAAGTAAACAGAAAATTACTGGACGGGCAAAAGCTTCAGGATGATGCGCAGCACAATCCGCAAGATGTTGGTGCAAATTACCGGCTTGCTTTCGCACGGCCAGACGGCGTAGCCTGGAGTAAGCGAAATTCTTACAATTACCGTCAGGGAATTTCAACTACGACGGCCAGTCAATGGCTGGCAAAACAACACGGTATTTAGCATTCAGGTAGTGTTAAGCACTATTTTAAGCGGTGCAGAGCAAATTCAGATGCCGACGTGCTCTTGTCTTCAGAGCAAAAAAGCCACTGCAATTTTGCTGGAATTGCGGTTTACCCACCTATACATAGATCCTGAGCTTAAAATGATAGGTCGAATATATTAAGGGCCCGCCTTCGCCCTAAATCAATATTTGGATGTCCGCTTCACGAACCCGCCGGAGTTGTGCCCACCGCTGGAGTAGCGATGGGCAAAAATACATATCCTCCAACTCCATTTGCAATCGACGCCGGGTCTGCAGTCCAGAGTTATGAATGACATTATTTGCAGGAGCGCTGCCGCACTCCATCTTACTGCTTTATCGCAATGCAATATCAGCAGTTGCCATATTCAGCGCAGCGTCAAAAGGCGCTTTTCCCGCTCCCGTAAGCCATTCTTTCAATGTCAACATCGGACCGAACTCTCGCTCTAAGGCTGGGATATCTGCAATACCTGCAACCACGCCGTTGTCCACTAGTTCCGTCAGCTTTTTCAGGAACACGTTACTCTCCAGCAACGCTTCTGAAAACCGCTGATAGCGAATAGGTCGAGCGGCTGCAAGCGAGAAAGCATGCTCCAAATCTTCGCCAGTGAGACTCTGCCCCGAAAGCTCCAACGCCTGTCACGCGTAACGTTCCGGGTGGCATAGGATCTCGGCATTAATTCGGCCAAGGTCGTCAAGCGCTATCATTTGCATAGGCTGGTTCCGATGCATGAAGAAGGTGAACACGCCCGTATTCAAGCCCATACCTGGCAGCAGCATCATCTCCATAAAACTGGCCGGACGCGTTATCGTAGCGGCGATCGGCAGGCTGCGAATGTGCTCCTCTATCTCAGACTTGCTGTCGAAATGTCCCATGCCGGTCAGGCCTTTTCCCGCCGCTCCGCCCGAAGAATACACAATGAATTCAACGTTTGCTGCAACCGCACTATCGGCAATTGCCTTGCCCTGCATCACCTCCTGTTCATCTGACACCAGGCCGGATGGCGAGCTGGTCTGCACGCTGAACACACGGTTGACGCCCTGCATCGCCCGATCAATCGAGGCACGGTCAAACAGATCGCCAACAACCAGTTTGATGCCCTGCTTAGCAAGCGCTCTTGCTTTATCGCTCTGGGCATCCCTGACGAAGGCACGTACCGTTTCTCCCCTGGCTTTCAACGCTCTTGCCACAGCACCGCCCTGTTGCCCTGTAGCACCAAAAACCAAAAACTCCAAAGACTGTTGCATATCAGTAACCTATAGTAACTATCGAAGGTTCTTATTTTGAACTATCATGATTTTTCCGCAAGACGGCACTTTTTTGATACTAAGTTACAGAGAGATAACTAATGAAGAGCATTCCTAAAGATGCACAGACCCTGATACCCGATGAGATCAATGGTCGACCTGTTCTGCATACGCCCAGAGGCCCGGTACTAACGCCTTGTGCACCCGGGAGTGTATTAGCCCGACTGGGAGACAAGTGGACAATTTTGGTTATTTCGTTCTTATCTCTTTATCCTGATACACCGATGCGTTTTGGGGTGCTTCGACGGGGTATCCCGGACATCTCGCAACGCATGCTGACGTTGACCTTACGCAACCTTGAACGCGATGGTCTGGTCACGCGCTACTACTACCCTGAACTGCCGCCTCGCGTTGAATATGAGTTGACTGAAAGAGGGAAATCCATGCTAGAACCGCTGGCGGGCTTTACCCGCTGGATTCGTGACACATGGCAGGATATAGAAGCTTCACGACGCGCTTACGATGAGGCTGAAGACAGGTCTACTGAAATTGGGGAGAAAACATCCAGGGAGTAATATATTGAAGGTTAAAAAATACTTTAATGATGCGTATATCCACGTTAATCCATTTTTTATGTCCGTATCGTTGGCCGTATTACTTTTAGCGAAACCCGCGATAATGATTTCGTCTTAATTAGTCGCAATCGCAAGTGATTTAAATATTGAACGGCGTCACTACAATTACCCGAGACGATGCCGTTTCCTCTTCTGCTTCTGGCAAAAAACCATGAAAACGCAGGATGGCGCCAAATGCCGATCGCGCATCTTCGTGCAAATCATGGTCAATCACTGCATCCATCTCTTCAGCAGTCAGTAGCTTGCGATTCTCTTCATCAAGGTCGTGTCCGATAAAGACTTTTATGTTTCGTTGCATCGCTGTAAAAGCCTGCAAAACGGCACTATTACCTCCGCCCACGCTATAAACAGAATGAATCGAATGATCCTGTTCCAGCGCGGTACACATCTGCTTAAAAGTCAGTGTATCGATACCGTAACCTTCACTAACAGCTTTAACCTGCAGATATGGGGCTCGTTGATTCAACGCCTGAATGAATCCCTCCATTCGCTGCTCTTCTCCACGAAAACCCGTGCTGCTGATCACTACGGCGACCGTCTGCACTTCAGCTGGTAACCACCGCGACATCAGCCAGGCCGCAGTTCGACCGGCACCTTCATTATCCATCCCGACATAGCGGATGCGCTTGCTGCGTGGCAAGTCAGTCACCAGCGTCACCACCGGCACGTTGAGCGCTGCCAGCTCCGCAATCGTGCTCTCCAGCAAAGGATGATCACTGGCTTTGAGCAGGACACCGTAGCTGTCATTGCCACAGCGGCGCAGCTCACGTTGCAGCTCTTCAGGCGAGATTTCTTCAAAAATGTGGCAGCGCAGCGTGAGTCGGAACGGCGCGAAGCTTTGAATTTGACTGAGTAACGCCGCCACCGTCAGCGAACTGAATCGTTCTGGTGCATGCATCACCAGATCGATCGGTAGCGTGCGACCGCTTGCCAGGCTGGCGCGCTGCTGTAATTCCAGATCGCGGATCGCCTGAGCAATGCGTCGGGCAGTGCGCGGGCTAACGCTACCGCGCTGATGCAATGCTCTGTCGACCGTGGCTTTGCTGACGCCAGACTGAGCCGCGATTTGCTTAATGGAGAATGACCTTGCCATGAGTTGAGGTCTTTTTGAGGTTATGTCGCCGTATTGTTAATCGAATGTAATTGCTAAGGTCATTGTGAGCAAGCAGACAGACCTTACCTCACCCAAAATAACAAAGGACAACGAATGAGCCTGAGTGAAAGCAGCAGATTTAAAAACAAAGTGTTCGTCGTGACCGGCGGAACACAGGGATTAGGCGCAGCCGTAGCCAGTCTTCTGGCAATTCGCGGAGCCCGGGGCATTGTGATTTGCGGACGCAACGTTAAAGCAGGACACGAACAGGTGGATATCCTCAGCCAAACCGGTTGTGAAGTGATATTTGTTGAAGCGGATATCAGCTCGCCAGAAGCCTGCGAAAACGTGGTGGCGACCGCAGAAACGGCGTTTGGAACCCTGCATGGGCTGGTGAATTGCGCAGGCATGTCCGATCGCGGCACCATCCTCAACACTTCTCCGGAATTATTTGACGCGATTATGGCCGTCAACGTTCGCGCGCCTTTTTTCCTGATGCAGGCAGCGATCAAACTGATGATTGCCAAAGGCATTGAAGGCAGCATCGTCAACATCATCACCATGACTTCCCACGGCGGCCAGAGCTTCTTAACGGCATATGCCGCATCAAAAGGAGCGCTGGTCACGCTGACCAAAAATGTGGCCTTCAGCGCCATGCGCAATCGCATCCGGGTAAATGGTCTGAATATTGGCTGGATGGATACGCCACACGAGCACGACATCCAGCGGCAATATCATGACGCTGATGAAAACTGGCTTAGCAAAGCTGAGCAGGCGCAGCCTTTTGGTCGCCTGCTGAAACCAGCCGAAGTCGCGCGTGGCGTAGCATTTCTCCTTTCTGAGGAATCAGGAATGATGACGGGTGCGGTGATCGATTTCGATCAAAGTGTGGTTGGTTGTGGTGATAACGGTGGCTTCCAGCCATCACATGCTCTGACTCTGTGAGGCAAAAAAATGAAGAATATCTACATTAATGACAGCCACATTTCTCTCGATGATTTCGCCACGATTTGCGCGCAAACGCTGCGTAAAGATGATTTCCCGCTGGCACGTTCGGCCGATAAAAATGTGCTGATTTATCATCGTGACGACCTGCTGGCGGCCGCAACTGCAGACCGTCAAAACATGCTGGGTGAACTGCATCGTGCATTGTCCAGCGGGCCCGGTGTCCTGGTGGTTCAGGGCTTATATGGCGATGTATCCGCCGTTGATCGCAGCAGTAAAGTCTTTGAGGATATCCTGGCCAGTGAAGCGGCAAATGGCGGCGGTGGCGACCACTTTGCCAAAGCGGGCAGCAATGGCCGCATCTGGAATGCGCTGCAAAAAGTGGCGGAGCGGGATGCGGATGCCTTTATCGATTACTACAGCAATCCTTTGCTGGCGCTGATTTGTGAAGCCTGGGTTGGGCCCGGATATGAAATTACGGCTCAGGTGAATCAGGTGCGTCCGGGCGGCAAAGCGCAGCAGCCGCATCGGGATTATCATCTCGGTTTCCAGGTAAATGATGTGGTCGCTCGCTTCCCGCTGCCGTTGCAGATTCTGTCGCAATATCTGACGCTTCAGGGCGCGGTGGCTCACAGTGATATGCCGATTGAATCTGGTCCGACGCAACTTTTGCCCTGGTCGCAGCAGTATGCTGAGGGATATCTGGCGTGGCGCGATCCGCGCTTTATTGAATTCTTCCAGCAGCATGCCATTCAGTTGCCGCTGAAAAAAGGTGATGGGCTGTTCTTCAATCCTGCTCTGTTCCATGCCGCCGGCAATAACGTTACGCAGGATCATGTACGTACGGCCAATTTGCTGCAGGTCTCATCCGCTTTTGGCAAAACCATGGAGAAAGTGAATCACGTTAAAGTGATGGAAGCGATTTATCCAACCCTGCTGAGTAAGCATCTGAGCGATGAACAGTTACAGGCAATTGTGGCGGCGAGTGGTGAAGGCTACTCCTTCCCGACCAATCTGGATACCGATCCACCGCTGGGTGGCCTGGTACCCAAAACGCAACAGCAGCTGTTACTGGAGGCGTTGCAGCAACGTTGTTCAGCGGAAGAGTTTATTCAGCAACTCGCACATCACGAGATTAAGAGAAAAGCTTAGCTGTACCTACGAGACAAGCATGACGTAACGCCAGGACATGGGGCGTTACGTCATGTCGATGGAATTAGAATTCGCTTCAGGAACGCTATCACTGGATTTTTACCTGGATCCGTTGGCTACTTCAAATCGTTCAGATTTCCTTTAAGTTAACGCTACTTTCGGAAAATCCAATAAATTAAAACCACCGAAAACCCAGCATAATCAATTCTGCTACAGTTATTATTCAAACGCGAAAAATCAATAAAATCACATACACTTCCCTCTACAAGCTGAGTACAAAATCATGGTTTTTCGTGATTAAATTTTAATTTCAATAAGGAAAGTGCATACAACACTATTTTGAGCGTGTCATATGCACTACTGCATAGAATCATTTATCAAAATTGATATGTTAACCCAACGCCAAACGTATCGTCTGTTGAAATGCCAAACGGTGTCGTATCGCTAAGTCGGTTTATTCTATAGTCCGCATAGGTAAACATGTTTTTATTGAGGAAGTAAGAAATATTGACATCAATATATTTCACTAAATAAACGTCACCATATCCTTCAATGTCTTTACCCTGAGACTGGAACCAACCAATACCTGGAACGAACCCATTTAGCGCAACATATCTTAGATACATCTCCATATTTTCAGTTTTATTTGCATAACCATAACCACGGATCGGGGTGATATTACTTCCCTGAGAATATTTGACCGCCGCATAGAACTGATTCGGATTGTACTTGAAACCAACGGCCCACATTTCAGCACGATCACCGTCACCGTAAGCAAGCGCCTGCTGGGCCTGGGTGCGTTTTGAATTACTGTAAGCGGCCAGCATGGTGCCGCCCCAATCGAACGCATAGCTTACAGAAGCACCCGCGCCATCTCCGTTTGAAGCGTAGACTGTTCGGCTGCTGTTATTACTATCCTCACCATTTTTACCCTGATATTGCAGAGCAAACTTCAGATTGTCATCAAGCCCGAATAAGTTATTGTTGCGGTAGGTAAGAAGACCACTCGAGCGACCTGTCATAAAGCCATCAGTATAGATATCGGTCATGATGTCAAAGATAGGTGCATAGTCCGTGATACTTCCAACATCAAACATGATTCCGTTGTTGCGGCCATAATCCAGTGAACCCAAAGCACTGTGCTTTATTCCCGCAAATCCATAGCGGGTTTTACTGCCCAGTGTTCCATCAGCTTCAGAATTATTAGCCTGAATATTATATTCCCACTGACCATACCCGGTCAGTTTATCATTGATTTGAGTTTGGCCTTTGAAACCTAACCGGACATAAGTTGCATCACCGTCTACAGTTGTATCATCACTAAAATAATGACGCGCACGTACACTACCAAATAAATCCAATTTATTGCTGTCTTTATTATATATTTCAGCGGCACTCGCAAACTCCGCCAATAGCAATGCCGCCATCAGAATGGATAAATTTAATACTTTCATCATCAATCTCTTTAATTAGCAGGTGTTGATTAATTACTGAGTGGAGAGAGCCTCCACTCAGTGTCTTTATATTAGCGATTTAATGGGCGAGGCTGTGCTTCTTCAGGCAGAAGAGAAATATACGTTTCTCCTTCCAGCTGAGTAATATGCTCTTCTTTGGCCGCAGAAATTAATGCAGGATTGGTCAATGCGCGAACAGCAGAAGCCGCGATGACACTCCCGGCCAGCAGCATGCCTTTATGAGCATATGATGATTTTCCCTGGGTAACCATCTGCCAGGAATGAGGAGCAGTACCCCAGGCGCAGGTTGCGATATAGACCTGTCCTACCGGAACCAGCCAGCTTACGTCGCCCACATCTGTAGAGCCATTGAGAAAATCAGGTTCTTTGCGGAAGGCCGTTAAATCTTCTGAAAGAATTTTCCCACTTTTCTCAACCCGGCGCTTCTCTTCATCCGAGAAGGTTGCCTGAATGGACTGTGCAAAGGCTTTTTCTTCATCGGTAAAGGTAACAGGCCCAAACTTACTGAGTTCCTCATCCATCATGCTGGCCAGCGTCACGTTAGGAATAAGGTCAGCGGAGGCCGCATCAAATTCCATTGTGACCTGAGTGCCGGTCATGAGTGCCGCGCCGCGAGCGATATCTTTGACTCTTTCAGTAATTTCACGCACCTGATGCATTTTGGGCGAGCGCACCTTGTAAAGTACGTGCGCGTCAGATTGCACGACGTTTGGCGCATTTCCGCCGGCATTGGTAATTGCATAATGGAGACGGGCTTCAGGAATAATATGCTCACGAAGGAAGTTCGCACCCACGTTCATCAACTCAACACCATCCAGCGCACTTCGGCCCATGTGAGGACTGAAGGCTGCATGAGTGCTCTTACCTTTAAAGAGGTACTTGATCTGGTTTGTTGCCAGCATACGGGCATTGTATGCGAGGTTCTCATCCCAGGGATGCCAGGTGAACGCGACATCAACATCTTCAAACAGCCCAGCGCGCGCCATAAAGGCCTTTCCGCCGCCGCCTTCTTCAGCAGGGCAACCGTAGTATTTTATTGTCCCACTCAGGCCCAGTTTCTCTATGCATGCTTTGGTGGCCAATGCAGCAGCCAGCGCTCCTGTTCCAAGAAGGTTGTGACCGCAGCCATGGCCATTGCCCGCATTTTCTACAGGGGCATAACAGTTGGTATTCGCTTCCTGACTCAGAGCGGGCAAAGCGTCATATTCGCCCAGAAATGCAACAACAGGTTCTCCCGTTCCGAAGGTCGCAACAAACGCGGTTTCAATGCCTCCGGCATTTCTTACAACCTCAAACCCGCAATCTTCAAGCGTCTGTGCCATCAGCGCTGCTGATTGCTTTTCTTCATAGCGCACCTCAGCGAAATCCCAGATTTTGTCACTGACAGAAATAAGTCGTGTCGCTTCTTCACTCAGGGTTTGTTTAATAATTTCTAAATAGTCCATATATAACTCTCATTAATGCGTAGGGGTTGGATGAGGCTCCGCATTTGCAGAAGCACTGGAATGTCTGATTGTCAGCGCGATGAGGCAGGTAATAACTGCACAGGCCACGATCATCATGAAGGCACTTGAATAGTTCTGATTTGTTGCTTTAAGCATGTAACCAATGACGATGGGTGAAAGCAGTGAGCCAATCTGTGCGAAAGAATTTATTAAGCCTGTTGCGGTGCCAACCGAATCTTTAGGGAACTGTTTGATGATGGTGACGAACACGCTGATGCTGATCGCATTAAGGAAAATGTTCGAAAGTGATAGCCATGCAAAAGCAACAGGAATGGATGTCGCATTGAACATCAGCCAGATAAACACTGCTGATACGGCTGCGCCGATGGCAATAAGATACTTTTCGCGGCCGTTAAAGAAGCGGTCCAAAAGCCAGCCGCAGGTTAAGAAGGAGATAAACCCAAGGGTAGGAGGTAGCATTGACCATGCTCCCATGGAGATCATGCTCATTCCTTTCACTTTGACCCAATAGGAAGGAAGCCATGACTGCAATCCCCAAAATACGATATTGGTGAAGAAGTAACATGTCGCAATTTGCCAGGTAAGACGTCGTGCGATGATGTTTTTTAGCCGCTGCTTCTCATAGCCCTTGGGACGCTGAATTTTCGTTGTCTCAGACGTATCTTGCGGATTATTGGCTGTTTTTAATACTTTCCACAGTGCTAAAGCAAGCAACAGTCCTGTTACACCCAAAACAATAAACATGATGCGCCAGCTTAAAAACGCAATCAGTGTTGAGACAACTAAAGCACCCAGTGCAAATCCAACAGAAGCACCCGACTGTAAAAATGATTTTGCCCGGCCCATTTTGGATTTATCAAACTGCTGAGCAATAACCACTGAACTCCCTGAAGGGAATACAGCTTCCCCCATGCCGGTAAAAAAGCGTGCGATCACGAGGCTAACAATACCTCCGGCCATCCCCGTGCAGGCGGTTGCAAGCGACCAGAAACCGACTGCGCCAGTAAGTATCACCTTGCTACCAAATCGGTCGACCAGATAACCACCTACAAGCTGAGTCAGCGAGTAAGCCAGAAAAAAACCGCTGATAATCAGACCGGTTTCTTCACTCCCCAGATTGAAATCCGCGCTGATAGGAATAATTGCAATATTTATTGCTGTTTTATCGATGAATCCCACAACCCAACATAAAAACAAGATGAAGATAATCAGCTTATTTCTGGTACCCGCTTTCAAGCTGCCCATAGCACTTTCTCCGGAAGGAATGATGATGTGTCGCGTAACTGTCTTGCTAACCTTGCAAAAAAAATGCTACATATCTATGTGTGAATACACATGAATAAAGTTTATTTTGTGGATTAAAACACATAGGAATATATGAGCGAACATTTTGAGGCACTAAAAAACATTCTGGCGAAAAAAAACCCTCACTTAACGTTAAGTATTTTTGACTCACCAATACGTTACGATGATCTTATCCGTGATGCTTCCAATAGATTAAAATTCTATAATGATTATTTTATTATCAACCTTCGCAGCACTGATAGCCCTGTAATATTGGATGCAATCTGTTTATATATTCCGTCTTTGACAATAAAAATTGAATCACCCGAAGAACTCATTGAACCGATACTAATAGAATCGATTACTTCCGATGTTAAAAATTACCTTTATGCAAAAATCCTCCAGCAGCAAACCTGGCTTTTTCAACGTATCAGCGAAAATACATGGCATCTGGCTTCAGGACTTTCTCATGAGCGTATCACTCAACATGTTGTGGATGGCGCATTAAAAACCATCCCTTTCAGCGACGCTGTTATTTTCAGAATATATGACGAAGGCCAGAATAAACTCTGCCCTGTAGCCGTATCCGGATTCAAAGATAACTATTATGAATACTCCGTCTCACCTCAGGAATCGATATCTGGTAAAGTATTTGAGAGTAGGAAGCCAATTATATTAAATTCAAGAGATGATATTCTCGCCTCATTTGAGAGTTACTCAGCAATCCGAGCATCTGTTATGGAAAATAACCCAATAGCAAATGCACTAATATGTGTTCCGGTATTGGATCAGCAATATTGCTATGGAACGTTAACCATTCTTTCACTTGGGCGCCGTTCTGTTTTTAATTCTCTGGCAGTTTCATTGCTGGAGACATTTGCTTCACAGGTTGCACTGGCGTGGCGAAACGCAAAACAATATGACGAAAAGGTTGAAAGTTTCAATCAAGTAAACTCTCTCAGGCAGCAGCTAGAACAACAGAACGAAATGCTAAGAAGTAGCCTGAACTTCCATAATGAAATGATAAAATTATCCATAAAAAACAATGATATATCATCATTCATAAAGGCGATGTCTGATAAGATGAATTTGGAGATAGGTTATGTTGATATATCAGGAGCGATTCACGGTAAGTTGCGGGATATTGATAAACTTTGGGTCACATTGACTACTAATAAAAGTAATGAGGAAATTGAAGAAGCAGGTTTTATCAGAAATGAACTCTATATCCAGCCTATGATGCAAAATCAACAGGCTGTAGGATTCGTCATCGTTAATAAAGCCGACGCCAGTGATTACATCCGTGTGACGCTATCCCGATTGAGCGATTTTTTGATTATGGACATCATGAAAAAGGTCAATAACTTGCTCATTGAGAATAAAAGAAAATCATCAGTAATGGATAAGGTACTACTTGAGGGGATTAATGAAGATACTACTACCACACTGTCTGAAAATGGCTTTCTTATCCAGGAATGGATTGGATGCATAGTTTTATCTTTAGCGAACACCACCAATAGAAGCGAAGATGTCAAATTGCTAGACATGCACAACAAACTAAAATATTTGTTAGCGCGAAGCAACGCATTCATCTACTCTGACGAAATTAACTTTATGATTTACTTATCGGATAATTCGCCAGAAAGAATAAACTCATCCTTTATAAAACTAGAAAAAGAAGTTGTTAATATTGGGTTTTATCAGGCAGGGGTAAGTAATGTTACTTCTGCCATCAGGATAAAACAATCTCTGGATCAGGCATTAACGACTCTGGCTGTCATTAAGAAAAGAAACAAGCAGGGGGTTTTGCGTTTTAATCAGACTGGTATAGAGAGGCTATTTGTTAATCATGAAAAAGAAGAAATAAAACAGTTTATTAATGACGTGCTTTCGCCAATACTGGATGACAGTGAAAAAAGTCAGGTTCTGCTGAAAACATTAAATGAATATATTGGCAATAGTTGCTCCGTGAATAACACAGCAAGATCGTTAGACATACACACAAATACGCTTTACCAGAGAATTAAAAAAATCGAACTCCTCACGAAAATGGACTTATCAAGTTCAGACGATTTTCTTATTATCAGCGTGGCGTGTCATATGCTGAGCTTATCAAGAGGTGTTACGTAATATCAGTTTATTGGTCTCAAATACGGCCCCTCATTGTATGGCAAAAAATGCGCTCCAGGATAAGGGAATGATAGTGCTCTACGAAGAACAGGCCTCCTTGAGGAGAGCGGATTGACGTAATTTACTGAATAATTATGTCAATCCGTGCGCGTTAAGCCCCTCAATTGTTCATTTGGTTACTTTCATGACTCCGGATTCAACTACGTGCTGATGTCTGGCTTACGCTTTTTCCAGTTGTGCTGGTCTTGGCTTTACTGCTGGAATAAATGAAAAAGAGCGCGATTCCCAGGCAAATAACAGCACCAAGCCGTGTTGGAGAGAAGTGAATTGCTTCATTTCCCAACCAACCGAAGTTATCGATCAGCATGCTCATTGCCAGTTGCCCAAAGATCACTGCAACAGTGGCAACAGCAGCCCCAATACGCTGCACTGCCAGTACCATAATGACGATGTAAGGAACACCACACAGAGCGCCAAGCAACTGCCATTTAGGCACATCCAGCAGGGTTAATGCATGTTTAGGTTCGAAGAAGAAAATAAGCAGCGCGGTCACCAAAGCGCCAACTGAGAAAGTCAGAAATGCACTGCGGAAAACGCCTACGTTACTCCCTAACTTTCCTCCAATCGCAGCCTGCATACTCAAAAACGCGCCACCCACTACAGCCAGCATAATCATCAAAATATTCACAAATTCACCTCAGCCTTTTGCCACGAGAAACAAGGCAGCAATAATAAAAATCAGAGCAATAATACGTTTGCTGTCAATTTTACGGTGGTCAGTGCCGAACAGACCGTAGTGGTCAATCACCAGGCTTTTAAACACCTGCCCTGCCAGGATGCCTATCATCGTCATCGCGATCCCAATACTGGGAACGGCAACGGTCAGAATGACAACATACACCGGCCCCAGGATGCCTCCCAGCAGAGTCCATGATGGCTGAGTAAAGAATGATGGACTATTACGCGGACTGAAGAAAAGCATCAGCATGAATGTCAGCGCTGCGCCGACCCCAAAAATACTGAAGGTGGCCCATAAGTCACCCACCTCACTTCCCAATGGCCCTAATAATCCGGCTTCAACGGATAATCCCATCCCGCCTGCAACGACGAGCAATATAAATAAAAGCTGCATAAAACAGTCTCCGACTTGGTTTAGGAGGCTGATGATAAAGACGCTCAAAGTAATGAAAAACAGTATAATCCGTGAAACACCTTTGCAGGAATCGAGACAATGTATGATGCCAGTTCAATAAACTTCCGTAGTCTATTGTTTTTTATTGGAGTTTTTGACTCGCAAAGTTTTTCAGCGGTTGCCAGGCGAGAAGGTGTTTCAGCGTCGATGGTGTCGCGAGTGATTCTGCAGCTGGAAGATACTCTCGGACAACAGCTGTTCTATCGTAATACCCGCGCTGTCATTCCAACCGAAGCTGGACGATTGTTCGTAGAATATGCCCGAATAATGAGTGAGCAGCTCAGCGAGGCAAGAAAGGAACTACAGGACAGATCACTTGAGCCTTCAGGGTTAATAAGAATTAATGCGCCGGTTTTTTTTGGTCAGCGGCACATTGCGCCCTGGCTGACTGGCCTATGCGAGCGCTACCCTAAGCTGTTGATTGAGTTGGCGCAGACAGATGACTACATCGATCCCCACCGCGATGCTTCAGACATTATTTTTCGCATTGGGACACTTACCGACTCATCATTTCATGCTCGCGTATTCTGCACCCAGCGCTACCACCTTGTTGCGTCTCCTAAATACGTTCAAAAGTGGGGAATGCCAGATATGCCTTCAGATTTAGCGCAGCATAAATGTCTGGTGTATGCGGGCTCATCCGGCCCTAATCGATGGCTATTCAGAGAAAAGAATGACAACTGGGTTCACTACCCGGTATCTGCATTGCTGATTTCAAATAATGCGGAGACGCTTCTTACCGCCGCGTTAGGTGGAATGGGGATGGTGCTCTTCCCAGACTGGCTGATTGGAGACAGCATTCATAAAGGGAAACTGGTCAGAATTATGTCCAATCTTGAAGCTGCCATAAAAACAGAGCCGCAACATATTGCCGCTATTTATCCGAATACCCGTCATCCACCTCTGAATGTCAGAGCGGTTATTGATTACTTTCTGGAGGTTTATGGCCCCAAACCTTACTGGCAATTCGACTGACGAATGTCACCGATGACATTGAATGGGGCCAAGCTGTATTATCAGGGACTGCGAGAAAAAGGAAAATCTCATCAGTCTGCAATCCGTGCTCTTGCCTTCAAATGGATAAGAATCATTTACCGCTGCTGGAAGACCAGAACCCAGTACGATGAAGCGAAGTATTTGCTGGCTCTCGAAGCGCGACACTCGCCCTTACTGAAGCCATAAAAGCTTGTCGAATGTCTCAGGGCGTGAAGCGGAAGTTTTTTTTTGGCAACTAAAAATTTTCATACCATCAAATCTAACACCTTCGTTATGGACCGACCTTTGAGTCTCGCCTCATGAGCGCTGTTGCTCCTGCCATTCTTTAATAATTACTGACTATATGGTGTCACCCGTTTTAAAGAGCATGGCTGTCAGTTAATTCTCCCAGCAGAGCTAGTCTCTCTACTGAGTTGAAAATTTAAGGAAAGCCTTTTGTTCTGATAACTGCTGATATAAAAATAGCTGTTGAAACATTCTAATTCAGGGGCTTAGCATCATGGTCAAAAAGACCACTCAGGAGCAGCGTCGCGAGCTGGGTGCATTTCTTCTCAGCCGCCGGGCGAGACTGGATCCAGAAGAGTTCGGCATGCCAAAGGGCACCCGCCGCACGCCGGGATTACGCCGTGAGGAAGTAGCAATGCTGGCTGGTGTGAGCGTCAGCTGGTACACCTGGCTGGAACAGGGTCGTGAAATCAAGCCTTCCTCTGAAGCGTTGCAGCGCATTGCAAAGGTGCTCAGACTAAACCGCGTTGAGTCATCTCATCTTTTTGCCCTTTCACCACGTGAGGAGCCGGAACCGCGTCAGGTGGATATGGGCGTCAGCGATGGGCTCGACATGCTGGTTCGCGCCATCAATCCAATCCCTGCATACGTGCGCAATGCGCGTCTGGATATTCTCGCGTGGAATGACGCCATCGCTGACCTTTTCATTGATTACAGTTCACTGCAACCGCACGAACGAAATACACTCCGCCTGCTGTTTCTCTACCAGCCTTACCGTACGCTGATTCTGGATTGGGAGCAGATGGCGCGCGGAATGATTTCCGTATTCCGTGCATCGCGGGCGCGGGCGCATGATAAAGCGCTATTCGACGCGCTGATCGATGAACTCAGCGGGCAGTCACCTGAATTTCGGGAGTGGTGGCAGGATACTGACGTGCTGGGCATGAGTGAGGGAAATAAAAGGCTGGCACATCCCACCTCAGGACACATTGAGTTCACCTATGTCGCCCTGACGCCAGAGGGCCGACCCGATCTTTCACTGGTAACCTACATCCCCAGACATGTTGCCAGTGACCATCAGTAATAGGATAACAACACGCCTTCCTGAGATTTTTGGGCACGCTTAAGATGGATTCAAGGCAGCACAATCATGCTGCATCAATCACTCAGGAGGCTTCAAAATGACAACTCACTCTGCTAATCCAGCTTCATCTGACATCACCTTTGCGGTATCACGCAATCCGGCGTCCGATGAACTCATTGCTAATTATGCCTACCAGACCACAGAAGAAGTGGAAGCGCTGCTGGAACAGAATGCGGCCGCGTTTCGCCTCTGGCGCGCCACCCCTTTACGCGAACGCGTTACGGCTTACCGCCGTCTGTCGCAGATTCTGCGCGAACGCGCTGATTTACTGGCAGGGCTGATCACCTCTGAGATGGGCAAAACCTTCTCAGCAGCCCGTGCGGAAGTCGAGAAATGCGCGGCCACTTTAGACTGGATTGCAGACAACGGCCCGTCAGTGCTGGCTGACGAACCGGTGTCCGTCGATAACGGCGACCAGGTGTATGTCTCCTATTTGCCGGTGGGATCAATCCTGGCGGTGATGCCTTGGAACTTCCCACTATGGCAGGTTATCCGCGCATCCGGCCCCATCATGCTCTCCGGCAACGGCTTTATTCTCAAGCATGCTCCTAATGTCATGGGATCGGCCTATGCCCTGCAGGATGCTTATGAAAGCGCAGGTTTTCCTGCAGGCCTGTTTGCCAACCTGGTGACGGACAATGATACGGTGGCCCGCGTCATTGAAGATGACCGTGTCGCCGCAGTAACCCTGACGGGAAGCATGCGAGCAGGATCTGCCGTAGCGGCTATTGCGGGCAGAGCGCTGAAAAAGAGTCTGCTTGAGCTGGGCGGTTCAGATGCTTTTATTGTTCTTGCTGATGCGGATATCGATCAGGCAGTGCGTGCCGCCGTTGAAGCCCGCTTCCAGAACGCAGGTCAGGTCTGCCTGGCGGCAAAACGGTTTATCCTGGAAGCGCCCATCGCGGAGGCGTTTACGCAAAAATTTATCGCTGCAGTCAGCCAACTGAAAGTCGGTGATCCGATGGATCCCCAAACCCGAGTTGGCCCAATGGCCAGAAAGGACCTGCGCGATGAGCTTCATCATCAGGTTGAGCGTACGCTTGAAGCCGGGGCAACGCTCCTGCTGGGCGGACACAAACTGGAAGGAAGCGGTAATTTTTACGCGCCTACGGTGCTGGGTAACGTGGTACCGGGTATGGCCGCTTTTGACGAGGAAACCTTTGGTCCCGTTGCGGCTATCACGGTGGCGGATAATGCTGAGCACGCCATAGAACTTGCAAACAACAGCGATTATGGTCTGGGTGGTAACCTCTGGACGGCGGATATCCAGCGTGGACAGCGGATGGCCCGGCGTCTTGAAACGGGCGGCGTGTTCATTAACGGTTTTTCTGCCACTAATGCCCGCATTCCTGTCGGCGGCGTGAAAAAAAGTGGTTATGGCCGTGAGCTGTCCCACTTCGGGCTGCGCGAATTCACGAATGCGCAGGCTGTCTGGGCAAAAGAGCTGGACTAAATACGCGACAATGAGGTTTCGTCTGTAGAACGCAGCTTGCGTAATGTTCTGATGCAAATATGAAAATACCTAAGCCGTTCTGCGTCAGAATTGTATTAAAAAGAAATTTGAACATAACATACAACCACTGTAGACGACCGGTCTAATTGATGTTAGTTTGGTTTCACAGCAACTGTCAGGTCTGACGGGATGTTTAAAATCGGGGCAGTTGCATAGCCGTCAGGTTTAAGCAAAGCAACCGTCAACACCAAGACAGGCAGTGCAACAAGTTCATAGACGACTGGTCTAATTTAATTTCACATATCGACATACCGGAGAATGACAATGAAAGTTTTAATGGTACTGACCTCACACGACACGCTGGGCAACACCGGCCGTAAAACCGGCTTCTGGCTCGAAGAGCTGGCCGCTCCTTACTACGCCTTTAAGGACGCCGGTGCAGAAATCGTGCTGGCCTCACCAAAGGGTGGTAACCCACCGCTGGATCCTAAAAGCAACGAGCCGGACTTCCAGACCGAGCTTACGCACCGCTTTGAAGCCGATACTGACGCCATGGCGCAGCTGGCAACCACCGTCCGCCTCGACAGTGTGTCTCAGGCCGATTTTGACACCGTGTTTTATCCTGGCGGCCACGGTCCGCTGTGGGACCTGGCGGAAGATAAGGACTCCATCGCGCTGATTGAATCTTTCTTTGCCGCCTCTAAAAACGTGGCGTTCGTCTGCCATGCCCCTGGCGTACTGCGTCACGTGAAAACGCCGGAAGGCAGACCGCTGGTCGAAGGACGCAAGGTCACCGGCTTCACTAACACTGAAGAAGAGGCGGTAGGCCTGACCCACGTGGTGCCGTTCCTGGTCGAGGATGAACTGATTGCGAAAGGCGGTATTTATTCCAAAGGCGCGGACTGGAGCTCTTATGTGGTTACGGATGGTCTTTTGATCACCGGTCAGAACCCGACCTCATCAGCAGCAACCGCAGCGCAGCTGATCAAACAGCTGGCACAGTGATATGACTCCGGACGGCTGAGGGAGGTTGCCCGGCAACTCTCTCAGCTACCGGTACAGCAAACTAAACCTGTTTAAGAAAGTGAGATAAAAAATGTTCAAGAAAACTGTCGCTTCTGCAGCTTTAAGCCTGATTCTCTCTGTCTATGCTCAGTCATCGCTGGCCGAGCCGGTAAAAAATATCGTTCTGGTACACGGGGCTTTCGTTGATGGCTCTGGCTGGAACCCGATCGCCCGCATCCTGCATAAAAAGGGCTACAAGGTGTCGATTGTTCAGGAGCCGCAGACCTCCCTGGCAGATGACGTGGCCGCGACAAAACGCGTACTGAAAATGCAGAGCGGCAAAACGCTGCTGGTCGGACACAGTTACGGCGGCATGATTATCAGCGATGCGGGTAATGACCCGTCGGTGGCAGGGCTTGTCTACATCGCGGCGATGCAGCCGGAAAAAGGGGACTCGCTGCTGAGCCTTGCAAAAAAATACCCGCCCGCCGCGCATTCGATTGCTGAAACGGACGATCATTTTCTCTACCTGAAACCTGAGTCGTTCCACGCCGATTTTGCCGCCGATCTGCCGGAAAAAGAGACCGCGCTGCTGGCACAGTCTCAGGTCATGCCAGCGGTGGCGGCCTTCAGTGCGACGGCTGGCGAACCGGCGTGGAAGCATAAACCGAGCTGGGCTGTGGTAGCGACCGAAGACCGCGCCATCAACCCGCAGCTGGAACGTTTTATGGCCGAGCGTGCCGGCAGCAAGATGACCGAACTGAAAGGTAACCACGCAATTTATGCCTCACAGCCCGGTAAGATTGCGGCCGTGATTGAAGAGGCAGCACAGAGTTTGTCGCACTAAATGTTCGTAACTGAACGCCGGAGCCTATAAGAGGTCCCGGCCAAAAAAATCTCTCTACTACGCAAATTTATTTAACTGACTGAAAGGAAAATAGCATGAAAAACATGACTAAAGCTGTTGCACTGTTCGCCCTCTCTGCCGCTGCATTACCTGCATTTGCCGCTAATCAGGTTCAGGATCAGCCGGCTGGCGAGCAACGTATCGGCGTCATCTCAGCCTCGGCTGCCGGAAGCAATCTGAGTGAACTGATAAACCGACTTGATGCTAAAGCGACAGCCGAAGGTGCCGGATCCTATCGCGTGGTTTCTGCCGGTGGTCGCAATTATCTTTACGGCACGGCAGAAATTTACAAGTAAGCATGAGGTATCAGTGCCGGAATCGAGCGAGTGGGCGATATCACCTGAGCTGGAAAGTGTCATCGGGACTCACCCGTATGAAGGGTTCGGAAAGGCATGCCCGGAATAACTCCCCGGAATTACCCTGCGGGCTGGCTGAAAATCTCCATCACGGGAAAATTACCGGATGTTTAATAGTCGACTGGTTAAATTGCTGATCGATTGAAGAGATGAAAATAGCCGATCGCCTATGTTTACGTCTTCAATAGCCGACCGGTCTAATATAATTTCGACAGAGATACTGGAGAATAGAAATGCAATACGAAGCGCTGTTTCATCCGATAAACCTGGGTCCATATACCCTGAAAAACCGGATTGTTTTCCCTCCACTGACCCGCCAGCGCAGCGCCCAGCCTGGCGATCTGCCAACCGGCCTGATGGCTGAATATTATCAGCAACGCGCCGGCGCGGGATTTATGGTCAGCGAAGGGACCCAGATTGAACCGCGCGGTCAGGGTTATGCCTGGACACCGGGCATTTACAGCGAAGCGCAGATTCAGGGATGGCAAAAAGTCACGGATGCCGTGCACGCCAGCGGAGGTGTGATATTCGCCCAGCTCTGGCACGTTGGCCGCGTTTCTCATTCGTCCCTACAGCCTGAAAATGGCGCACCACTGGCACCGTCGGCCATTCAGGCTGAAAAAGTTAAAGCATTTATTGAAACTGGGCCAGGGACCGGGACCCTCGTTTCACCCTCCGCGCCGCGTGAACTGGGAATCGCGGACATTCAGGAACTGGTGGAGCTTTACGTCCAGGCTGCCAGAAACGCGATTCGTGCGGGCTTTGATGGTGTGGAAATCCATGCGGCCAACGGCTACCTGGTGAACCAGTTTATTTCTGAACATGCCAATCATCGCCAGGATGCTTACGGTGGCTCACTCGAAAACCGGCTGCGGTTCCTGCGCGAAATTGTGCGCGCTGTCAGTGCGGCTGTAGGTGCCAATCGCCTCGGTGTGCGATTCACCCCGTTATTTACCAGTACCGACGAAGATCGCGTTTATATCGGTCTGGTGGAGAGTGATCCGCATACCACCTACGTGGAAGCGGTGAAAGTCCTCGAAAGCGCAGGCGTTGCCTACGTTTCAATTGCTGAAGCGGACTGGGACAACGCACCGGATATGCCAGAGGCCTTCCGTCGTGAGATACGCCGTGTGTTCAGTGGCCGCATCATTTATGCCGGACGTTACACGGCAGAGCGTGCAGAAAAAATGATCCGCAACAATTATGCCGATCTGATTGCGTTTGGCAGACCCTTTGTGGCGAACCCTGACTTACCGGCACGTATTGCCAATGGCTGGCCGCTTAACGCGCTAAACGCCGCTCGTCTCTACGGTGGTTCAGAGGAAGGTTTTACTGATTATCCATTTTACCAACCCGCAACGTCAGCAATTAAGGAAAATACACATGAATAACGGTATCGAAGGCAAAGTCATTCTAATCACCGGCGGTAATTCGGGTATTGGTGCTGAAGTTGCTCGACTACTGGCGATGCGGGGCGCAAAAATCGCCGTTGCGGCACGCAGACAGTCAAAGACGGATGCGGTTGTACAGGAAATTACCGGCGGCGGTCATGTCGCCCGCGGCTATCAGCTGGATGTTACCGATAGGCATCAGTTTGAAGCCGTAGTCGCAGAGGTCGTTAGCGATTTCGGCCAGCTGGACGTTCTGATTAATAACGCCGGTCTAATGCCGATTCGCCCTATGTCAGAAGTGAATACTGACGAATGGGATGCCATGATCGACGTCAACCTGAAAGGTACACTTTATGGTATTGCCGCCGCGCTCCCGCGCTTTCAGGCTCAGGAGAGTGGACATATCATTAACCTGAGTTCAGTGGCGGGCATCAAAGTCTTTGCGCCTGGAGGCACGGTTTACTCCGGAACGAAATTTGCAGTTAGAGCCATATCAGAGGGTCTACGTCAGGAGATAGGCGGCAACATCCGCGTCACCTGTATTGAACCTGGTGCGGTGGAGAGTGATTTAAAGTACTCAACGACCGGCACGGCCGCCGAAAATGTCCTGGCGTTCTACAAACAGGCTATCCCGGCCTCGTCGGTAGCGCGGGCCATTGCCTTTGCGATTGAACAGCCTGCGGACGTAGACATTAATGAAATCGTGCTTCGCCCGACTCGCCAGGAGTTTTGACCACTTCACGATGGCTGCCGCTGCAGCTGAATTGTTCAGCCGGCCCAGCACCCGGGCCGCAGCGTATATAGTTGGAATTGACAAAATCTGAGGTTTTGCTGACTGGTGTCGTAATGATTGCAATTATTTACGCCAACGAAAAAAGGGCACCAGCAGCAACTGGTACCCTTTCTTGAAGATTTTTATGTTCAATCTTGGATGATGCATCTACACCTGCAGTCACCGTTGCTTTGAACACCATCTTCGTTTAGACACCCGTTAGAGATCTCACTTCTAACCAGTGTGCTTCGATGTATGGTGCCCGGACGCGGAATCGAACCACGGACACGGGGATTTTCAATCCCCTGCTCTACCGACTGAGCTATCCGGGCAACGGGGCGCATTAAACCCTACTCGCGCGGCACCGTCAAACGCTTTTCGGCAAAAATCAGCTGACTGATGCCTTTTAAAGCAACCTCCAGACCAACCGGTAAAAATTTATTCGCCTATTGCTGTTATAGGTGAATTTTTAATCGCTTGTGCCGATAACCGTGCTGACATCCTATACCAATAATAAGGTTCTCCCATGTTCAGCACTATTACATCAGGAATACTGTCACGCCTTGCGTGGCAAAAACGCGGTCGCAGCATGGCAACACTCAGATCGTTGCAGGACGCCATCGCCATGGTCGAATTCACCCCAGAAGGGAAGATTCTTACTGCCAACGAGCTGTTTCTCGAGCGCATGGGTTATACGCTTAAAGAGATCGTCGGCCAACATCACAGCATGTTCTGCACCGCAGATTTGCTCAACTCGCCGCAATACCGCGACTTCTGGCGACGCCTGAATCGCGGCGAAGGCTTCAGCGATAAATTCCTGCGCGTGGCAAAACACAGCCGTCCCATCTGG
This sequence comes from Pantoea sp. B9002, assembly GCF_013385945.1. NCBI lineage: Bacteria > Pseudomonadati > Pseudomonadota > Gammaproteobacteria > Enterobacterales > Erwiniaceae > Pantoea > Pantoea sp. B9002. The sequence continues at coordinate 86,677 of NZ_JACAPA010000021.1, read as the reverse complement.
CTCGAGGCGAATTACGTGCCGGTGCAGGATCGCAGCGGTCGCGTGATTAAAATCGTCAAGCTGGCGAGCGATATCACCGCACGCATCATGGACGCACAAGAGCAGCGCGCCATGACCACCGCAATTGAGCGTTCGATGGCGGTGATTGCCTTCAATCTCAAGGGCGAAGTGTTGATGACCAACGACAACTTCCTCAAAACCATGGGCTACAACTCGTCTGAAGTGATCGGCGTGCATCACAGCCAGTTCTGCCCGCCGGAGATGCGCAACAGCGACGAATATCGCCGCTTCTGGCACAAACTGAATCAGGGCGAATTTATCTCTGGCCAGTTCCAGCGCGTGAACAAACGTGGCCAAACGGTGTGGCTGCGCGCCACTTACAACCCGGTGTTTAACGAAACCGGCGAGCTGTACAAAGTGGTGAAGTTCGCCACCGATGTCACCGCGCAGGTGGAGAAGAACCAGCAAGAGCGCGAAGCGGCGCAGCAGGCGTATCAAACAGCGCTGCAAACCAGCGAAAGCACGCGCCTCGGCGCGACAGTGATTGAGAACAGCGTGCAGACCATGAATGATTTGGCGGGCGAGCTGCACGGCATTTCCGGTGATATCAACGATCTGAGCGAATCGTCGGATCGTATCGGCGCGATTGTCGAGAGCATTCGCCGCATTGCCGATCAAACCAACCTGCTGGCGCTGAACGCGGCGGTGGAAGCGGCACGCGCCGGTCAGCATGGTCGCAGCTTTGCCGTGGTAGCCAATGAAGTGCGCACGCTGGCGGCCAACATTAACCACGCCACCACCGAGATTGAGAACATGGTACAGCAGAACCATACGCTGGCGGAGAAAGCGCTGAAAGGTATCGCATCGAACCTAAAACGCGCCGATCAGGGCGTGGTGTTGGCGAAAGAAGCTGGCGGCATGATGGCGGATATTCGCGGCAGTTCCAGCGAAGTAGTGCGCGCGATTGGGCATGTTACGGCGGCGTTGAAGGAAGAGTGATTGGTGAGAAGGTCGCCATGAATGGCGACCCTACGGAACCGTGCGAGTTTTGGCGCGGCCATGACATAAAAGTGTCACAACCGCGCAGTAATCTAAGATAATTCCTAACCAACGTCAGATTCTCCTATGCAGCTGCCTGATTTACGCGCAGGCCTTGCCTCCCTGTCGAGTCGTTCTCGTGCGCGTTCGCTGTGCATGGCGGTGCCGTTTGTCAGTCCCGCGATGGACAACACGGCGGTGATGGCGTTGTTTACCGAGCACAAAGATCTGATTGGTTTGCCGGTGATCGAAAACGGCACGCCGTTTGGCATGATCAACCGCCACATCTTCCTGTCACAAATGTCGCGCCCGTTTTTCCGCGAACTCTTCGATCGCAAAAGCTGCATCGCCTTTATGGATAAAGAGCCGCTGGTGATTGATGCCGATACCGAGCTCGATCAGGTGGCGCAGCAAGTGGTCGCCACCGGCGATAAATCGGTCACCGACGGCTTTATCCTCACCGAACAAGGGCGCTACATCGGCATCGGACTGGGCATCGACCTGATCCGCACCGTGTCAGATTTGCAGCATCAACAGCATCAGCAAATTTTGCAGAGCATCGATTACGCGCGCGTGATTCAGGACGCGATGCTCGATCGCTCAACGCAGCAGATGGCGCAGCAGCTCAACGATTGGTGCCTGCACTGGCAACCGCGCGATGGCGTCGGCGGCGACTATTACGCCTTTCATCAGGATCAACACGGCTGGCTGGCGCTGATTGCCGACTGCACCGGCCACGGCATTCCCGGCGCATTTATGACGGTGATCCTGCAATCGGCGCTGGAAAATGCGCTGCAGCAGAATCGGCGCGCGCCGTCCGATGTACTGCAATCGCTTAATCGCCATATCAAACAAACGCTGGGGCAGCTCAATGCCTCGCAGCAAACCTCGCTGTCGAACGACGGCTGCGATGCCATCGCGCTGCGCCTCGATAGCGAAAATCATCAGCTGTGCTGGTCAAGCGCGCGCATGCACGCGCTGCTGCATACCGCTGGCGGCGAAGCCGAATCGCTAAAGGCCGACCGCGTTGGCGTTGGCTATACCGATACGCCGCAGGATTACGTCTGGCCGCAGCAGCAGCGCACGCTCAATCCCGGTGACATGCTGCTGGTGATGACCGATGGCGTCACCGATCAGCCCGGCGGTGAACGTCAGATTATGTTTGGCAAAAAGCGCATTCAGACGCTGCTGAATCACTATCAAACGCTGCCGATGCCGGCGCTTTCCACGGCATTCGAGCAGGAATTTCTTCGTTGGCAAGGCAACCAGCCGCGACGCGATGACGTCACCTGGTTTGGCTTCCGCTATTAGAGTCACGTTATGAATCCAGGTTCGAATCTCAGCCGCGTCCCGCCCGACGGCGTGGCGCTGCACTACACCGGCCTATTTTCGCCGCAGAACATCACCGCGATGGGCGAAGTGATCAAAGTGTTTCTGGAGAATCAGCAGGCGCCGGTCAAAGTGCGGCGTCGGCTGTTCTCCAGCTTTGTCGAGATCGTACAGAACATCCTGCGCTATTCGCAGGATAGCCGCAGCACCAGCCACGCCGAGCAGGATTTCCGCTTCGGCACGGTGACGCTGCACGTTGAAGGCGATAACTACGTGCTGGAGAGCAGCAATCAGGTGGATCAAGTGGCCTGCGAGCAGCTGCGCTACTGGCTCGATTTGCTGCGCACCATGAGCAACGAAGAGATCAAACAGGCGTATCGCGTGGGTTTGCGCGCCGAGAGCCCCGCCACCAGCAAAGGGGCCAACATTGGATTATTAACGCTGGCGCGCGACGTCAGCGAACCGCTGGAGTATGAACTGCGTCCGTTGGCTTCCAACGGTTACGCCACGTTTTGGCTGAAAGCCACCATTCACCAGGATTGATCAATAGATGCAAAACCTTGTTATTGCTGCCACAGAGAGCACGCCCGAAGTGAGTTTTGATTTTGCCGCCGGTCAGTTTGCCCTGCGCGGTGAATCCTGGCCGGAGAACGCCGCGGCGTTTTATCGTCCGCTGCTGGATGCGTTAGAGAACTGGCGGCCGCAGCCGGGCGGCGACGTTGAAGTGAATATCGCGCTGCGCTACTTCAACAGCTCCAGCACCAAAATGCTGTTCAGCCTGTTTGATCTGTTTAACCAGCGCGCGCAGAGCGGCCAGAACGTGGCGCTCAACTGGTTCTTTGACGCCGAAGATGATGTCTCGGAAGAGTTTGGTCAGGAGCTGGCGCTGGACTTCACCGATCTGCAGGTGAAACTGCAGGCGGAAATGGCATCGTGATGGACCTCAACGAGCTGTTCCGCGAAGAGAGCGATGTGCTTAATCGCTCGCAGGATGTGGCGGCTCAAACCACGCTCAGCGCTGAGGATTATCGCGATGCGCTGCTGATGGTGAATCGCCATTATCAGCGCCTGATGCGTGAAACCTATCGCATGATTTCGCGCAGCGACCGCGCCGAGCGTGAGCTTAATCGCGTCAACGAACAGCTGCATCAGCTGGCGCAGGAGCTGGAGTATAAAGCCAGCCACGATCCGCTGACGGCGGTGTGGAATCGCGGGGCGATTATTCAGCGCATCAGCCAGACGCTGAGCCACGGCGCTGCGGCGCTGATCATTCTGGATATCGACCACTTCAAACGCATTAACGACGAGTTCGGTCATCCAATGGGCGATAAGGTGATTTGTGCGCTGGTGTCGCGTATTCAGGCGCACTGCCCGGCGGAAGCCAGCATTGGGCGTATTGGTGGCGAAGAGTTTACCGTGCTGCTGCCGCACTATCGCTTATCCGATGCGGTGATTGTGGCGGGCGCGATTCACGCCTCGCTGAATGCTTCGCCGCTGGCGGTGTTGCCCGGCCAACTGGTGACCGCCAGCCTTGGCGTCAGCTACGGCAAGCCGGGTTCCGATTTCGAGACGCTGTATAACAATGCTGATGTGGCGCTGTACGACGCTAAAAATCACGGCCGCAATCGGGTGTTCTTCCGCTGATTACTGCGCGGCGGTCACCACCGGCGGCGGTGTGGCTTCCGGCACAAAGATGTGGTCGAGAATATTGCGCATCAGCGGCGCGGCCGTGACGCCTTCATTGCCGCCGTTTTCGAGAATTAACGCCACCGCCACTTTGGGATCGTTAAACGGCGCAAACGCGGTGTAGAAGATGTGGTCACGCAGGCGCATCGGCGTCATTTTGGCGTTATACACCTGATTCTGCTTCAGGCTGAACACCTGCGAGGTGCCCGATTTCGCCGCAATGCCGTAAGGCGCGGTGTGGAAGTATTTGTAGCCGGTGCCGTTCGGCGCATTCGCCATGCCGAACATGGCGTGGCGCACCAGCGACCAATACGGCGATTTGGCATCACCAATCTGTGGCTGCGGTAATTTTGCCTGATACGGCTGCACCACCGTGCCGCGCTGCGATTTCTCCAGCAGATGCGGATTAATCACGCGGCCATTATTCAACAGCGCCACTAGCGCTTTCACCATCTGAATCGGCGTCGCCACCCAGTAACCTTGCCCAATGCCGACTGAAACGGTATCGCCCTGATACCACATCTTTTTGTGCACTTTTTGCTTCCATTCACGGCTTGGCAATAATCCGGCGTACTCTTCGTTGAGATCGATGCCGGTCGATTTGCCGTAGCCAAACTGGCTCAGCATGGTGTGGATACGATCGATGCCCATCATAAACGCCACCTGATAGAAGAAGCTATCCGCCGACTCTTCGATGGCTTTCGTCACGTCCAGCATGCCGTGACCGGTTTTTTTCCAGTCGCGATATTTACGATCGGTACCCGGCAGCGTCCAGGTGGGCGCGCCAAATATCGTGAAACTCGGCGTGATGACTTTGGTCAGCAGCGCCGACATCGCCATATAAGGCTTCACCGTGGAAGCCGGCGGATACAAGCCTTGCGTGACGCGGTTGATCAGCGGCAGATCTTTATCCTGCAGCAGGGTTTTATAGGCTTTGTAGCTGATGCCTTTGACGAACGGATTGGGATCGTAGCTCGGCGCGGAAACCATCGCCAGCACGCTGCCGTCGTGCGGATCTTCAATCAGCGCCGCCGCGCGTTGCCCGGCTAACTGGCTCTCGACGTACTGCTGCAGATGCAGATCGAGCGTCAGCGTGATGTTCTGACCGGCCACCGGCGGCACCTCTTTCAGCACGCGCACGATGCGGCCATGGTTATCCACTTCCACTTCCTGATAGCCGGTTTTGCCGTGCAGCAGCGATTCGTAATAGCCTTCAATGCCCTGCTTACCGATGTTGTGGTCCGCCGCGTAGTTCTCGCCAACGCCTTGCGCATTCAGGCGTTTGTAGTCGTTATCGTTGATTTTCGAGACGTAGCCGAGCACGTGCGCCAGATCGGCGCCGTAAGGATATTCACGGTCCTGATAGGTATCGACGGTGACGCCGCTAAAGCGGAATTGATTGACGGCGAAGCGCGCCACTTCTTCGTCAGTCAGTTCCGCTTTCAGTTCAACCGGCTTGTAGCGGCTGTTCTGTTTGAGCTCGTGCTCGAAGGTTTCAATCTCTTCCGGCGTGAGATCGACAATCGGCGTCAGCTCTTTCAGCGTTTCCTGCATGTTGTCGATTTTGTACGGCGTGATGTGAATGTCGTACCAGCTGACGTTACGCACCAGCGGAATGCCGTTGCGATCGAAGATCAATCCACGCGTGGGCGCGATGGGGATCATTTTGATGTCGTTTTCGTTGGAACGCGTCTGGTAATAGCTGTGCTGATCGACCTGCAAGCGATACAGGTTGATGCCTAAAATGGTAAAGCAGATGACAACCAGGGCAAAAGCGACAATCGCACGGCGGGCAAACAGCTTTTCTTCTGCTTCGAAATTACGGAAATTCATCAGGTGGGCTTAGTCTCTTTGTTATCACGCTAATGATAAGCAGAGATTGTTTCAGAGCCAGCACGAAGATGCACAAGCCTGGGTAAAAGTGTGTCAGATGTTTACGGTGGGAAGCCAGGTCGCCATTAATGGCGCCCCTACGACGAATGTAGGGTCGGCATTTATGCCGACCTGGTTTAACGCAGTGATTAATCGCCCAGCAACACTGACTCCAGCGCGATCTTAATCATATCGTTGAAGGTGGTCTGACGCTCAGCCGCCGTGGTCTGCTCGTGGGTGCGAATGTGATCCGACACGGTACAGATAGTCAGCGCTTTGGCACCAAACTCTGCTGCCACGCCGTAAATGCCCGCCGCTTCCATCTCCACGCCCAGAATGCCGTACTTCTCCATCACGTCGAACATCTGCGGATCTGGCGTATAGAACAGATCGGCGGAGAAGATGTTACCCACGCGCGCATCAACGCCCAGCGCTTTCGCGGCATCAACGGCGTTACGCACCATGTCGAAGTCCGCAATCGCCGCGAAGTCGTGATCCTTGAAGCGCATGCGGTTCACTTTGGAATCGGTGCAGGCACCCATACCAATCACCACGTCGCGCAGTTTCACGTCTGCGCGCACTGCGCCACAAGAACCAACACGGATGATCTTCTTCACGCCGAAATCGGTGATCAGCTCTTTGGTGTAGATCGAGCAGGATGGAATGCCCATGCCGTGACCCATCACCGAAATCTTGCGGCCTTTATACGTACCGGTGTAACCCAGCATGCCGCGCACGTTGTTCACTTCCACCACATCTTCGAGGAAGGTTTCCGCAATGTGCTTAGCGCGCAGCGGATCGCCCGGCATCAGCACGACGTCCGCGAAATCACCCATTTCTGCATTAATATGAGGCGTTGCCATGATTATTTTCCTTATTAAATTTGGGGCGCTGTTTTACAGCATGCTCTTGCCGTAGTCCATGCTGGACAGGCCGAAATATTTTGCGATGGTCTGGCCGATATCAGCGAAGGTATCGCGGTATCCCAGCGATCCTGGCTTCACATTCGGGCCGTAGATCAGAATCGGAATGTGCTCACGCGTGTGTTCGGTGCCTTTCCAGCTTGGATCGCAGCCGTGATCGGCGGTGAGGATCAGAATGTCGCCCTCTTTCACCAACGCCATCAGTTCTGGCAAGCGACGATCGAACAACTCCAGTCCGCCCGCATAACCGGCGATATCGCGACGATGTCCCCACGTTGAGTCAAAATCAACGAAGTTAGTGAAGACAATCGAAGTATCTGGCGCTTTCTTCATCTGCTCAATGGTGGCGTTGAATAGCGCGTCTAAGCCGGTGGCTTTGACCTTCTGCGTGATGCCCTGCTCGGCGTAGATATCGGCGATTTTACCCACCGAAATCACTTCACCGCCCTTCTCGTCGACCAGCTTTTTCAGCATGGTCGGCGCTGGCGGTTCCACGGCCAGATCGTGACGGTTGCCGGTACGCTCGAAATTACCCGCTTTGTCGCCCACGAACGGACGCGCAATCACGCGGCCGATGTTGTAGCCGCCATTGGTCAGCTCCTCACGGGCGATTTCGCACAGTTCGTACAGGCGATCGAGGCCAAAGGTCTCTTCGTGGCAGGCAATTTGGAACACCGAATCCGCCGAGGTGTAGAAAATCGGCTTGCCGGTTTTCATGTGCTCTTCGCCGAGCTGGTCGAGGATCACCGTGCCCGATGAGTGACAATTACCGAGATAACCCGGCAGATCGGCACGTTTCACCAGAACATCCAGCAGCTCCTGCGGGAAGCTGTTCTCTTTGTCGCTGAAGTAGCCCCAATCAAACAGCACCGGCACGCCGGCGATTTCCCAGTGGCCCGACGGCGTATCTTTACCGGACGACAATTCGCTGGCGTAAGCGTACGCACCGATGATTTCCGCGTTGGGATCGAGGCCTGGCGGGAAACGACCGGTGGAGAGCTCAGCCGCTTTGCCGAGGCCCAGTTTGGTCAGGTTAGGTAAGTGCAGCGGGCCTTCACGACCTTCATTGGCGCGGCCTTCGAAACAGGCTTCGGCGATATGGCCGAGCGTGTCCGATCCTTCATCACCGAATTTATCGGCGTCTTTGCTGGAGCCGATCCCGAAGGAGTCGAGAACCATAATAAAAGCACGTTTCATGCAAGTCTCCTGCGCAATGCGCGATGACAAGTCAAAAAAAAGCGATCAGATCAGTATACCCGAACGGCCGCTGCCTGGCACGAAGAAGCGCCAGTTATTCGCTGACGCGACGATAAACTACCGGCGTAATCGCTGGCGCAGTATCGCTCAGCGTGATGGCTGCTTTAACGGCGACGGCGGCCTGCTGCCACTGCGCTTCCGATGCGGCGTGGATAATCGCCAGCGGACGCTGCGCGTCAATCTGCGTGCCGAGCGTGATCATGTCGCTCAGGCCCACGCTGTAATCAATGCTGTCGCTGGCGCGCTGGCGGCCACCGCCGAGCGCAACTACCGCCATGCCGAGCGCACGCGTATCCATCGCGCTGACGATACCCGCGCCATCGGCGTATACCGCTTTGCTCAGGGTTGGCGCTGGCAGATAGCTGTCCATGCGCTCGATGAAATCCACCGGACCCTTTTGTGCCGCCACCATGCGGGCAAAGACTTCAGCGGCTTTGCCGTTATCCAGCACCTGCTGCAGCTTTTGGCGCGCATCGGCGTCATTCTCAGCCAGTTTGCCGGAGATCAGCATTTCCGAGCACAACGCCATCGTCACTTCCAGCAGACGCGGATTGCGCGCCTCACCGGTCAGGAACTGCACCGCTTCACGCACTTCCAGCGCATTACCGGCGGTGGAAGCCAGCACCTGATTCATGTCGGTGAGCAGCGCGGTGGTTTTACAACCTGCGCCATTGGCGACGCCGACAATCGCCTGCGCCAGATTTTCTGAGGCTTCGAAGGTCGGCATAAAGGCACCGGAGCCCACTTTCACGTCCATCACCAGCGCATCCAATCCTTCTGCCAGTTTTTTGGCGAGGATCGATGCGGTGATCAGCGGAATGGAGTCCACGGTGGCAGTGATATCGCGCGTGGCGTAGAAACGTTTGTCGGCCGGCGCCAGCGAGTTGGTCTGGCCAATAATCGCGATGCCGACGTCTTTAATAATCTGGCGGAAACGATCGTCGCTCGGGAAGATATCGAAGCCCGGAATCGCTTCCAGTTTATCCAGCGTGCCGCCGGTGTGGCCAAGGCCGCGCCCGGAGATCATCGGCACATAACCGCCGCACGCCGCTACCATCGGGCCGAGCATCAGCGAAGTGACATCGCCAACGCCGCCGGTGGAGTGTTTATCAACAATCGGGCCGTTGAGATTCAGCGATTTCCAGTTCAGCACCGTGCCGGAGTCGCGCATCGCCATGGTCAGCGCCACGCGCTCGTTGAGCGTCATATCATGAAAATAGATGGTCATCGCCAATGCGGCAATTTGACCTTCCGAAACGCTGTTGTCGCGCACGCCGTTGATAAAGAAGCGGATTTCCGCTTCGCTCAGCGCCTGGCCGTCGCGTTTTTTACGAATAATTTCTTGTGGCAGGAACACGGTTGCCTCCCTGGAGGGGTAGAAATTGAAATGATACGGCAGCTTGCACCTGCCGTAGCGGCGCGATTTATCGCGCGATGTTAAGTCGGGGCTGAAGCGTAAAAACCAGCGCGATAAATCGCGCCGCTACGAATCGCAGAACCATCAACGAAAGAGATTAATAACCGGCTTTGCTGGTCGCTGTTTCATGGCCCAGCGTATTCAGCAGGCTTGCCAGCAGGCTGGAGGCACCGAAGCGGAAATGACGCGCATCCGCCCAGCCTTCACCCAGAATGTCGTCCGCCAGCTGCAGATAAAGCGCCGCGTCTTCCGCAGTGCGCACGCCGCCCGCCGGTTTGAAACCAACCTGCTGCTTCACGCCTTTGTCGCGGATCACTTGCATCATGATCGCCGCCACTTCTGGCGTCGCGTTGACTGGCACTTTACCGGTGGAGGTTTTAATGAAGTCGGCGCCCGCATCGATAGCGATTTCCGAAGCGGCACGAATCAGCGCTTCGTCTTTCAGCTCGCCGCTTTCGATGATCACTTTCAGCAGCACGTCCGCCGCCGCGCAGGCTTCTTTACAGGCTTTCACCAGCTCGAAACCGATATCACGGTTGCCAGCAATCAGCGCACGATACGGGAACACCACGTCCACTTCGTCAGCGCCGTAGGCGATTGCCGCGCGGGTTTCGGCCAGCGCGATCTCAACGTCATCATTGCCGTGCGGGAAGTTGGTGACGGTGGCGATGCGGATTTCCGGCGTGCCCTGCTCGCGCAGCGCTTTACGTGCTGCCGGGATGAAACGTGGATAGATGCAGATGGCAGCGGTGTTACCGGCTGGGGATTTCGCCTGACGGCACAGCGCGATCACTTTCTCGTCGGTGTCGTCTTCGTTCAGGGTGGTTAAATCCATCAGTTGCAATGCGCGCTGTGCTGCTGCTTTTAGGTCGGTCATGATGCTCTCCAAAATTCAGATCGGCGGGCACAACCCACCGGGGGATGTGATAATTCTAACAACTACCGTGACGATGAATTGCGCTTCACGTCACACGAAAAAGAAAACCTGTCATTTAAATACAATTATTTAGTGACATTCATCACAAATAACCGCGAACCGAGCGGGAATGTGCCGTGATGGTCATTGTTATTATTATCACAAAAATGGGCGCAAAAGTGTACTCTCAGCTTTATCAATGTAGCTAATCAGGCGTAAGGCAGCGTAAATGCAGAATCTGTCGGGGGAGAATCAGGCGGGCAAGGCGAACAGCTGCTGGCTGTTATGCCACAGCGCGTCGGCGATCGTTTCGGGGGATTCGCTGCGCAGCTGACACAGCACGTCAAACACGTTGCGCGCCCGCTCCGGGCGATTGGGCTGGCCCTGAAAACCGTGTAGCGGCATATCGGGCGCGTCGGTTTCCAGTAATAACGCCTTGAGCGGCAGGTTGGCGATAGTGTTGCGGGTTTTACTGGCGCGTTCATAGGTGATGGTGCCGCCAACGCCAATCGCATAGCCAAGCTGAATAAAGCGCTCCGCCTGCTGCTGGCTGCCAGCAAAACCGTGTACCACGCCACGACGCGGCAGATCGTGACGACGTAAATGCAACGCCAGCTGATCGTGGGTGCGGCGCGAGTGCAGGATCACCGGCAGATCGTACTGCTTCGCCAGCTTGAGCTGCTTATCGAGCAGGCGCGTCTGTTTGGCGAATTGCGCATCGTCCATATAGAGATCGAGACCGATCTCGCCGATCGCCACTCGCTTGCTATCCGGCTTTTTCAGCCAGCGCTCTAACTCATCAAGATGCGCATCTTCCTGATGCTCAGCAATATTGATTGGATGCAGGCCCAGCGCGGCATACAGCGCCGGATGCTGCTGCGCCAGTTGCGTCACAAGCGCGAAACGGCTGGCATCCACGCTCGGTACAATGATGCGTTCCACGCCGGCCTGCGCAGCACGCGCGATGCTAGCGTGCGCATCAGCAACGAACGGCGGGAAATCGAAGTGGCAATGCGTGTCGATAAACTTCATGCCAGCGAGCCTTTATCAAAATCGGCATCGTTTTCCGCCAGCGCGGGCGTAATCAGCGGGCGATTGTCGGGCGCATTCGCCACGGCGGCCGGCGGCGTAACCGTGGTTGAACGCACCAGCGGCTCAGCATCACTCAGCCATTGACCAAGCGTGGCGAGGAAATAGCGCCCGCTGCGGCGGCCTAAATGATAATCCTGATTCAGTGATGACAAGCGGCTGCCAAGCGCCATACTCGCCAGCGGTTTCGGCGGACAGATTTCGATGATGCGCAGGTTATCCGGCGGCTGCTCGATGAACTGCTGAATCTCGCGATAGCTCTCTTCATGCTGATGCAGGATGTTGATCATCGGCTGCAAGGCGCTATCGGACAAGAAGCGCTCCATGCGTTTGAACCACTTCGGCGTGTAGGACACCTGCGATGGCACGGTGCGGATCACCACAATGGTATCCGCGCCACGACGCGCGGCTTCGCGCACCGGAATCGCATCGCTGATGCCGCCGTCGAGATAGCTCACGCCGTCCATCTGCACGCCGCTGCGGTAAAAACCGGGGATCGCGCTGGAAGCTTTTAGGATGTCGTGCCAGTTGGTGCTGATTGGGTTGAAGTACTCGGCGCGGTAATCGTCGCTGCGGCAGGCGCACATATAGAATTCGCTGCCTTTGGCAAACAGCCCTTCGGCGGTGGTGAGCGCCAGCGGAAATTCCTGTTTGGTGATGTCGATCAGCCAGTCGAGATCGATAAGATGTCCGCCGCGCACAAATCGTAGCGGGTCGAAAAACAGTTTGCTGGTGGTGTAACGGGAGATCACGCGTCGCGCGTAGCCAGGCTGGCCACAGACAAATGCCGACAGGTTTTGCGCCCCGGCCGAGGTGCCGAGTAACAGTTGAAAGGGATTGAAGCCTGCGCGTTGAAACTCATCCAGCACGCCAGCGGTAAAGATACCGCGTTGACCGCCGCCTTCGCACACAAGGGCGATTTTACTGGATTTGAAAGGGGTTAAAGCCAGCGGTTCAAGTGAACCTAACGTCAACGGAATACGTGTTCCCAATGGATGTCCCTCAGTGTTGCTTGCTCTGAGGGAGTCGCCGAAGCAGCATCCCGGAGAACCAGTCATTGTCGTTCCCTGACCAATTGCCTCAGCAATCGTTGCGGCTTCATAGTATGCCGCAAATGACCGGTCTCCGCTTTAGGTGACTCGCGGGTTAGCGTCGATCACGACGCAAGTAGTCAGGGTCGTTTGCGCCCGGTAAACAGGCTCACGAGGAACAGAATAATACCGACAATGAAGACAATTTTAGCTGCCCATGCTGCCGTACCCGCCAGACCGCCGAAACCTAATGCTGCAGCAATCAGAGCGATGACCAGAAAGATAATACCCCAACGAAACATAAGCCTCTCCTTTACCATTGTGAAAATCGAACTGCTTATTTACACCTTTGTTTTTATTACGAAACGGCACCAACGGGTGCCGAGTCGCTCGCGTTAAGATTTCACCTTCAGGTCATTCTTCACGCTTTTCACGCCTTCAATGGCTTTGGCGATCTTCTCAGCACGATCGGACTGTGCCTGGTTCGCCACTTCCCCTGATAACTGCACCACGCCGTCGGTGGTTTCCACCTTAACGTTGCGTGATGGCACGATGTCATCTGCTAAAAGCTTAGCTTTAATTTCGCTGGTGGTTGCGGTATCGCCCGCATAACCTTTCAGAGAAGCATTTTTGCTGTCTTTAACGTGTAGTTTGTCGCTGACGGATTTCACACCTTCGACTTTCTGCACCAGCGCGACGGCTTTTTCAGCCTGATCCTGAGAAGCCACGAAGCCGCTCAGTGTCACCACGCCATCGTGCGTTTTGACGGAGATATCCGTGCTTTTAATCGCGTCATCATCCACCAGCGCCGCTTTGGCTTTAGCAGTGATGCCGCTGTCATCCATATAACCATCGACTTTTTTCATAGAGCTATCGATCTTCGCACCCGCGCTGTCGGAGGTTTGCTGTGCTTTCTGCGACAGTGATTCATCTGCGAACGCCGCACCGCTCAGCAGAGCAGAACCGGCCAGGGCAGCAATCAGGGTTTTGGCAATCTTAGTCTTATTCATCGATATCATCCTTCTATCAGTTAACTCATCCGTTATCGCGGATGCGCCAGCAACGAACGGCGTTGCTGAGTTACTGGACGTAATGAAACCTGAAAGGTCTCTTTTCTCGTCCGACAGGATAATAGTAGTAGGGATTACAGCTTTTGCTGGCTCTTGTGGTTGATATATCGCCAAAAAGAGAAAAAAACAGCGGAATTAGGAGGAGTCTGTAACAAATAAAACAGGGCCAGTGAAAATCACAGGCCCTGCGGGCAACGCCGATTAGTGCTCGCGCGTTTTGCGGAATCTCACGTCAGGATAGCGTTCCTGGGTGATGTTGAGGTTCACCATGGTCGGCGCGATATACGTGAGGTTATCTCCGCCATCGAGCGCCAGGTTCACTTCGTTTTTACGCTGGAAATCGTCGAATTTCTTCGCGTCATCACACTCAACCCAGCGAGCGGTTGAGACGTTAATGGCTTCATAGATCGCTTCAACGTTGTATTCGCTTTTCAGGCGCGCCACCACTACTTCAAACTGCAGCACACCGACCGCGCCAACGATCAGATCGTTGTTGTGCACCGGGCGGAACACCTGCACCGCGCCCTCTTCCGACAGCTGAACCAGCCCTTTAAGCAGCTGTTTCTGCTTCAGCGGATCGCGCAGACGAATACGACGGAACAGCTCTGGCGCGAAGTTCGGAATGCCGGTGAACTTCATGTTTTCACCCTGAGTAAAGGTGTCGCCGATCTGAATGGTGCCGTGGTTGTGCAGGCCAATGATGTCGCCCGGATAGGCTTCTTCCACATGCGAACGGTCACCGGCCATAAAGGTCAGTGCATCGGAAATCACCACGTCTTTACCGGTACGCACCTGACGCAGCTTCATGCCTTTTTCGTACTTGCCGGATACCACACGCATAAAGGCCACGCGGTCGCGGTGTTTCGGGTCCATGTTTGCCTGGATCTTAAACACGAAGCCGCTGAATTTCTCTTCTTTCGCTTCCACCAGACGCGTGTCGGTGTTGCGCGGCATTGGACGCGGCGCCCAGGAAACCAGGCCATCCAGCATGTGATCAACACCGAAGTTACCCAGCGCGGTGCCGAAGAACACCGGCGTGAGTTCGCCGCTCAGGAACAGCTCCTGATCGAACTCGTGCGAAGCGCCCTGCACCAGCTCCAGCTCATCGCGCAGCTGCTGTGCCAGATCTTCACCCACCGCTGCGTCCAAATCGGGATTAGCCAAACCTTTAACGATGCGCACTTCCTGAATGGTGTGGCCTTTACCGGTTTGATACAGGTAAGTTTCGTCGTTGTAGAGGTGATAAACCCCTTTGAAATACTTGCCGCAGCCAATCGGCCAGGTAATAGGCGCGCAGGCGATCTTCAGCTCGCTCTCCACTTCATCCAGCAGCTCCATGGGATCGCGGATGTCACGGTCGAGTTTGTTCATAAAGGTGATGATTGGCGTATCGCGCAGGCGCGTGACTTCCATCAGCTTACGGGTACGATCTTCAACACCTTTCGCGGCGTCAATCACCATCAAACAGCAGTCAACCGCCGTCAACGTACGGTAAGTATCTTCGGAGAAGTCTTCGTGTCCTGGCGTATCCAGCAGGTTCACGAGGCTGTCGCGATACGGGAACTGCATCACCGAGGTGGTGATGGAGATACCACGTTGTTTCTCCATCTCCATCCAGTCCGATTTCGCGTGCTGGTTGGAGCCGCGGCCTTTGACGGTACCGGCGGTTTGGATCGCCTGTCCGAACAGCAGCACTTTTTCGGTGATTGTGGTTTTACCGGCATCCGGGTGCGAGATGATCGCAAAGGTACGGCGGCGCGCCACTTCTTCTAAAAAGGAGGCAATAGACATGAGTGAATTCTTCTTCAAGGGCAGCACGCGGGCGGCGCGCTGCGAATAAATCGTTTCGGGGTCATTCCACGGGAAAACGCTGCCAATGGCGACGCAGTGGCGTCGGTTCACAGCAAGAGGTGCGCGATCTACATTGGCGGCAGTCCTGAATCCCGTCAGCATTGAGGCGGCATAGCATACAATATTTCGCCGAGGGGGGAAATCGTCGCATGGTAGTGCCCTTGCAGGGTCGCCATTCATGGCGACCGACTCACATTTCAGCCCAACACCCGCACCACCGCCGCCTTAAAGATCTTCACCCCAATCTCCAGCGAACTCAGCTCAAAGCGCATCTCAGGATGATGCAAACCCGGCACCAGATTGGTTCCCAATCCCCAGAAACCGGCTTTCACCTGCGGATTTTTCACTGGGTAATAGAAGAAATCTTCGCTGCCCGGCGTGGTTTTGGTATCCAGCAAACCCTGTTCGCCCAGCACATCGACAATTGCCGCGCGAATCACCGCCGTGGCTTCCTCATGAATTTCTGCTGCTGGCATCTCTTTCAGCACCACCACGTCCGCCGTGGCACCCAGCGCCGCCACGCTGTGCTGAATCGCCAGCGTCACTTTCTCTTTCAGCACCTCCATGGGCGCGTTTTCCTGCGAACGCAGATCCCACACCACGCGCGCCTCATCCGGCACCGAGTTGGTCACGCCCGCATCGCACAGAAAACGTGTAGCTTTCACGCTCCAGGTCAAACCCGGCGGCAGATGGATGGCGTTGACGGCCTGCACCGCTTGTACTGCGGCATCCAGCGCGTTGACGCCCAAATGCGGACGCGCCGCATGCGCCGGTGCACCTTTGATGGTGGCTTCCAGCGTGCTGCAGGCGGAGTAGATCACCGCTGGCGTCGCTTGCCCCACCTGACACTCTTCCAGCGGACGCACATGGAAGCCGAGAATCATCTCCACATCCTCCAGCGCGCCGCCCTCAATCATCGCCAGCGCACCGGCACCGAGTTCTTCCGCCGGCTGGAACAGCAGCTTGAGCCGCCCTTTCTTGATCGCGCCCTCTTTCAGCAGCTCTTGCGCTGCTGTCAGCACCACCGACGAATGACCATCGTGGCCGCAGGTGTGGCGCGCACAGGCTACGCCATCAATGATATGACCGAGCGCATCCATATCCGCACGCAGCGCCAGCACCGGACCGGGCACGCCGCTGTCGATTTCCGCCACCATGCCGGTGGTGTTATTGATGCCGCGCGTCACCTTAATTCCGGCGCTTTCCAGCTGATCGGCAATATAAGCAGAGGTTTTGAATTCCTGAAAACCCAGCTCGGGAATTTCATGCAGAAAATGGTAATGCTCTAAGACGTTCGACACCGCTAAGCTCCTGACAAGTAAAGGCAAGCCTCAGCATCGCCCGATGTGCAGCTATAATCAATCCAGCGTGAATGAAAATTAGTCAAACATGAGAACTCTTCGCATTCAACATGTGGAATAATTCCATTTACAATCAATAAGATAAATTCAACCTTTTTGCGAAAAACCCTTCACAAAAAAGTATAGATTGATGCATAATTCGCCGTACTTCACCTGACAAATTAAAAAGGACTCAGCCATGTTAACTGCTGAAATGACCTCACGTTTAAACGACCAACTGAACCTCGAATTCTTCTCTGCCAACCTGTATCTGCAGATGAGCGCCTGGTGCAGCGATAAAGGCTATGAAGGCGCCTCTTCATTCCTGAAAATGCATTCTCGCGAAGAGATGCAGCACATGCAGAAGCTTTTCGACTACGTCAGCGATGCCGGCGCTTTGCCGGTGCTGGGCAGCATTGCGGCGCCGGCGATTAGCTGGACTTCACTAAACGACGTGCTGGAAGAAGCGCTGAAGCATGAGCAGCTGATCACCAAAAAAATCAACGAGCTGGTGCACACCGCATTAACCACTCAGGATTACTCCACCTTCAACTTCCTGCAGTGGTACGTTGCCGAGCAGCACGAAGAAGAGAAACTGTTCAAAACCGTGCTGGATAAACTGGCGCTGGTGGGCAACAAAGGCGAAGGCCTGTTCCTGGTGGACAAAGATCTCGGCCACATGTCCGTCGACGGCCACGGCGCATAATAATAAAGATTACACACAGCAAAATAGAGAACGCCCGACATGTCGGGCGTTTTTTTTGGCTGTGTTTCTCATTGCGCAATGAATTGCGCCGCTACGATATGTGCACGTATTTGTAGCGGCGCGATTTATCGCGCGAATTTACTCCAACTCTTTCAACCGCAATTCCGACGGCTGCGGACGGCCAAAGAAATACCCCTGGAACAGCGTACAACCCTCTTCACGCAGCTTGGCAAACTGCTCGCCGTTCTCCACGCCTTCAGCGGTGATTTGAATATCGAGGCTGCGGCTCATGCCGGTAATGGCGCGTATTATCGCCAACGCCTCGCGGCTGTCGCCCATATCGTTGATGAATGACTTATCGATTTTGATTTTGTCGAACGGGAACGAGCGCAGATAGCTAAGCGACGAGTAGCCGGTGCCGAAATCATCCAGCGCAATCTGCACGCCGAGAGCTTTCAGGCTTTGCAGCGTGCGGATATTACCGAGCGTGTCGTCCAGCAGCACCGACTCCGTGATCTCCACTTCCAGCCGATGCGGCGCCAGCCCGGATTCACGCAGCGCACCTTCCACCACCGACACCAGCGAGCTGTTCTTAAACTGCAGCGGCGACAGGTTCACCGACACCGATTGTTCGGTATTCCAGCTCTGCGCTTCGCGGCAGGCCTCATACAGCGCATAAGCGCCGAGCATATGAATCAAGCCGGTCTCTTCAGCGATCGGGATGAAATCGTTCGGCATAATCAGCCCTTTAATCGGGTGATGCCAGCGCATCAGCGCTTCATAGCCGATGATGCCCTTTTCGTTGGTAATCGGTTGATAATAAAGCTTAAGCTGACGACCAGAAATCGCATCACGCAAATCGTTCTCAATCACGCGACGGCTGCGCGCCTGATTGTCCATTTCAATGGTGAAGTGTTCGAGGCGATTGCGGCCATTCCGTTTGGCTTCGTACAGCGCCATATCGGCGCAGCGCAGCATATGCTCCGGCGTGTTGGTGGCTTGCGAGGTGAGCGCGATACCAACGCTCAAGCCCACCGACAGATTATGCCCTTCAACGTTAATCGGCGGACGGATCGCCTCGATCAGCCGCTGCGCCACCACCGCCGCTTCATCGGCAGCACGCACATTGGGCAGCACGATGGCAAACTCATCACCACCAATGCGCGCCAGCGTATCGTGATCGCGCAGCGCGCTGCGCAGGCGTTTCGCCACCACGCGCAGCAGTTCATCACCAATCTGGTGCCCGAGCGCATCGTTAACGTTTTTGAAGTTATCGAGATCGAGACACAGCGTGGCGCTGATCTGGTGGTTCAGATTATCCACGCGCAGCGCTTCACTCAGCTTTTGGCGGAACAGCACGCGGTTAGGCAGGCTGGTGAGATTGTCGTGATGCGCCATATGACGAATGCGCGCATCGGCTTCACGCTGGTCAGTCACATCCTCAACAATCAGCATCACGTAGTTCTGACGCATATCTTTGCCGCTGATGGTGGTGGCGCGCGTATGCAGAATGCGCTCACCGCCCGCCGTCAGCAGTAACTGCTCACGCGAGTGAATGCCTTCGCTACGCAGCGCCACATCCGCCAGGCTGTTGAAGTAATCCCCCAGCTCCGCCGACATACATTCGTGTGGGCGTTTGTGCATGATCAGCGCTTTGTTGATGCCAAACAGCTGCTCGGCTTTGTCGTTCACCATCAGGATTTCACGGCTGATGGCGTCTTCAACGATCACGCACGAGGGAATATTGCTGATGATGGTGTCGAGAAAGCCCGACAGCTCCGACATTTTCGCGCTCTGCGACTGCGCCAGATCCCGCGCGCGCAACAGCTGCTGCTCGTTCTCACGCCGTTCGGTGATATCGCGGGTGATTTTGGCGAAACCGATCAGTTTGCCGCTTTCATCATTAATCGCTTCGATAACAACGTGGGCCCAAAACGCCGAGCCATCTTTGCGGTAGCGCCAGCCTTCATCTTCGAAACGCCCGGTTTTCAACGCAATGCCGAGGTTGGCTTCGGGCGCGTTGGCATTACGTTCCGCCGAACTGTAAAACACCGAGAAGTGCTGGCCGACAATCTCATCAGCCAGATAACCTTTGGCGCGCTGCGCACCGTTGTTCCAGTTCACCACGCGGCCGTGCACATCCAGCATATAGATGGCGTAATCGCGCACGCCTTCCACCAGCAGACGGAAATTCTTCTCCTGCTCGTGTTGTTTACGCAGCAGCGCCTGCTGTTCGGTGCAGTCGCGGGTGATTTTGGCGTAGCCGATCAGCTTGCCCGCGTCGTCGCGAATCGCATCAATGATCACATGTGCCCAAAACGCGCTGCCATCTTTACGGTAACGGTAGCCTTCGTCTTCGAAACGACCGGTTTTGAACGCGGTGGTGAGATTTTTTTCCGGGATATGGTTTTTACGATCTTGCGCGCTGTAGAAGCGTGAGAAGTGTTGTCCAACGATCTCTTCGGCAACGTAGCCTTTCGCGCGCTGTGCGCCTACGTTCCAATTTTCAACGTTGCCGTCCAAATCGAGCATGTAGATGGCGTAATCGCTGACGCCTTCCACCAGCATGCGGAAGCGCTGTTCCTGCTCGCGCTGTTTGCGCTGCTGCTCCTGCTGCTCGGTGCAGTCGCGGGTGATTTTGGCAAAGCCCAGCAGCTCACCAAACTCATCGCGAATGGCGTCAATCACCACATGCGCCCAAAACGCGCTGCCATCTTTCCGGTAACGCCAGCCTTCGGTTTCAAAGCGGCCGGTCGCCGTCGCAGCCGCCAGCCCGCGTTGCGGCGCGCCGTTTTTACGATCCTCTTCGCTGTAGAACAGCGCAAAATTCTTCCCCACGATCTCATCGGGCGTGTAGCCTTTGGCGCGCTGAGCGCCGGCATTCCAGTTCGCCACCGTGCCATCGGGTTTGAGCATGTAAATGGCGTAATCCACCACGCTCTGTACCAAAAGTCGGTACATGACGTCAGAGTTATTATTCATTGTTATTCGCCTATTGCTGGCCTGGTATCGTCGAGAAATTTAAGAAAATTCTTAATCATCATGCAGACTTAAGCGCAAATACGCAGCGCTGACAAGCGCTATTCATCCGCAGACAAATGTTGGTAGGTAAGTTATCGGCAGTGGCGAGAAAATGTTCAGCGGGATACTTCACTAATCATCATGCGTTGACGGCAGGCTGGCGTTACGCTTGCCACGGCAAAATGCCGTGCGGCAGGCGTCGCGTCAGGCGTGTGGCGAGCGCCATTAATAAGCAAACCACCACAATCATCAGGCAGCCGACCGCCGCCGCCAGCGAGGCGGATCCGCCTTCATCAAGGAACACGATGGTCGGTCCGATGGTTTGCGTTTGCGAGGTGACTAGCAGCACCGACACCTGAATTTCGTTCAGCGCGGTGAGAAACACCAGCACACTGCCCGCCAGCGCCGACGGTGCCGCCAGCGGCAATAAGATGTCGCGCATGCGGCGCAGAAAACCAGCACCGCACAAGCGTGCCGCTTCATCTAATGCCGGTTCCAACTGGGCGAATCCGGCCAGCGTTGGGCGCAGCACCAGCGCGAGGAAGTTCGCCAGATAGGCGGCAAGGATGATCCACACCGTGCCGTACAGCGAAACATTAACGATCGGCAGCGGACGCAGAAAGAACAACATCGCCGCCACGCCGGTGACAATGCCCGGCAGCGCGTAAGTCAGTTCACTCGCCAGCCACAAACCGCGCACTAATTTGGTTCGCCGCCAGCTGAGGAAGTAGGCAAGAAACAGCGCGCAAACCGTCAAAATCAGCGCCGCCAGCGTGGTCAATCCGAGGCTGGTGAGAAATGCCTGCCGCACCGCCGGATAACCCCACAACGCCGCGCGGAAGTTCTCCAGCGTCAACGTTTGCCAGCTGAGCGCCTGGCCAAAACCGCTGGTAAGCGCGGTGATCAGCAGCGCGCTGAGCGGCAACAGCAAAGTCAGCGCCATCCACAGCCAGGCGACGCCCTCAATCGCCACACGCCCACGCCCCAGCGATTGCTGCCACAGGCGCACCGCACCGTTGACGCGCACATCATGGCGTCCGCCCAACCAGGCGCTGGCCGCCATGCCCGCCAGCGTAATCACCGCAATCAATAATGCATACACCGCGGTGTTTGGCAGCGCGCTCGGACCAATGCCATTCAACTGCTGATACACCAGCGTGATCAGCGTTGGCACGCGTGCCGGAATCCCCAGCATTGCCTGAATGCCGAAGTTGCCCGCCGCCGCGACAAAGGTCAGCGCGGCACCGGCAAAAATCGCCGGGCGCGCCAGCGGCAGCACAATGGTGAACAGAATACGCGCGCGTGACGCACCGCTGGCCTGCGCCGCTTCCACCAAATCGGCGGGCAAACGGCGCAAACCGGCGCGCACGGTGAGAAACACCAACGGCGCATTGTGCGTGCCGAGCAGCAGCACAATGCCGATTAAGGAATAAAGCGGCTGCTCGCCGGGCGCAAACCACGGCAATCCAAGTGTGGCGAACAGCAGCGCCAGCGGACTGCTCGGTGCCAGCGCCTGCAGCCAGGCCAGCGCCGTCACCTGCGGCGGAATCATCAGCGGCAGGATAAACGCAAACACCCACGCGGTTTTGGCACGCAGATCGCTAAGCGCCACCAGCCATGCGGCGGCGGTGCCGAGCACCACGGAAATCAGGGTAGAACTGAGCGCGATGAGCAAAGTATTGCCGCTGGCGATCAACACGCGATCGCTCGCCAGCAGACGCGTTAAGCGCGCGATATCCGGCACGCCGTTGGGCGCAATGGCGGTCCACACCAGCCGCATCAGCGGTGCCACCGACAGCAAACCAATCAGCAGCACCAGCAGTGCCAGAATCAGCCGCTCGCTGTTAAAGCGTGGCGCTTTGCGCACCGCACTACGCCATTCGTTGCTCAACACGCTCATGCTTAGCCGCCAAACAGCGCGGTGAACTGATCGCGCACTGCCGCATCTTCTTTGATTGCTTTCGCCACGTCCGGCGACAGCAGCTTGATTTTATTGATCGGCGTGAAGCCTGCAGGTGCTGAGACGCGATCATCCACCGGACGGTTGCCCTGCTCGACCACCAATTTCTGGCCCGGCTCGGAGAGCATAAAGTTGACGAAGGCTTTGGCGGCCGGCAGGTTGTGCGCGGTTTTCATGATAGCAACCGGTTCGGTGACGTACGACACGCCCTCTTTGGGATAGACCAGATCCACCGGCGAACCCTTTTTCTTCGCCAGAATTACGTCGGCGTCGGTGATGATGCCGTACTTATCCAGCCCGCTGGCGACCGCCTTCAGCGCCGGACCGTTGCCGCCCTGCGGCGCGATGCCGATGGCCGCCAGCTTCTTGTAGAAGCTCCAGCCAATCGACGGCGTGTTGATATCGGTGTGCAGCTTGTAGAGCGCCGCGCCGGAGTAGAGCGGGCTTGGTACCGCAATCTGCCCTTTGTTGGCTTCCACCGCCAGCGCGTTCCAGCTATCAATCGGCTGCGCGTGCTGGGTGTTATAGGCAATCACCGTGGCGATGATTTTGGTGCCGAAGAAGGTTTTGTCTTTGTCGTAGAACGACGGATTGATGTGGCTGAGCGGCGCATCGCTGTAGCTGTAGAGATGGTTTTCGTTTTTCAGCGCGCCGAGGTTGATGGCGTCGGCAATCAGCAGCACATCCGGCTTGGCTTCGCCGCTCATCATTTCGGTACGCAGCACGTTCATTAACTGCGTGGTGCCGTTGCGCGTCCACTCGACCTGCACATTGGGATAGGCGGCTTTAAACGCATCCATGGTTTGCTGGGCAATTTCGGGTGCCTGCGAGGTATAAACCACCAATTTTCCCGCTGGCGCCTCGTCGGCAAAGCTGGCGGCAGAGATCACTAATCCACTGGCTAACATCAACACGTTGAACGACGTACGCATAGCATTTCCCTGAAGGTTGAAGAGGTTAAGAAGGAAGAATCCAGCCGTCGCGCAGCGCCACACCCACGGTGGCGTCGACAACGGGTAAAGGTTGATCGGCCAGCAGCAACGTGATGCTGCATTCGGGCGCGGCCAGCGGCGTCACGTTGAGTTGATGGTGGCCGCCACGATAGATCACCCGCTGCACGCGCGCGGCAAACTGCGGTTCGCCCGGCGCGGCTAAGTGGAAATCCACCGCGTGAAAACTGGCTTGCGCCTGTAGCTGCGGGCGCTGATCCAGTGCGCAGCGTAACGGCACGCGTAGGCCGCACAGCGTGGCAAAGGCGCGGCCCTCGCCGAGCGGTTCGATATCGCTGATTGGCAGCACTTTGCCGTCGTCAATAAAGCGCGCGACCATGGCGTTTGCCGGTTCGCGCCACAGCGTTTGCGGCGTGGCGAACTGCATCACGCGGCCGGCATCCATCACCACGATGCGATCGGCCAGCGCCATCGCTTCATGCTGATCGTGGGTGATATAGAGCAAGGTGGCGTGACTGTGATGATGGAAGCGGCGGAACTCCTCTTCCATGGTGGCGCGCAGATGGACATCAAGGTTGGCGAGCGGCTCATCGAGCAAAACCAGCGTTGGCTGCGCCACTAAACAGCGCGCCAGCGCCACGCGCTGACGCTGGCCGCCGGAGAGATCGGCGGGACGACGTGCGGCGAACGCTTCCAATCCCACCAGCTCCAGCGCCTGCTGCGTGCGGCGATCGCGCTCGGCACGCGCCACGCCGTTTACTTTCAGGCTGTAGGAAACATTTTCCGCCACCGTCATATGCGGCCACAGCGCGTAGCTCTGGAACACCACGCCCAGCTGACGATCTTCCGGCGGCAGATGCACGCCCGGCGCGGCGAAGCAGCGGTCGCCAACATGGATTTCTCCGGCATCGGCGGTTTCAAAACCCGCCAGCAGGCGCAGTAAGGTAGTTTTGCCGCAGCCCGACGGGCCCAATACGGCGATGAATTCTCCCTGCGCAATCTGCAGCGAGATGTCTTGCAATACCGGCTGCGCCGCAAAGGATTTGCGCAGCCCGCGCAGTGTGATTGATGCCATGTTTCTGGCCTTTCGCTAACAGTCCGGCTAAGACCCTACGACACTGTGATGACGATTCCATGACATTGAAGCGGGTCGCCATAAATGGCGTAATGCTTGTCTGATAAGACATGAAAAACCCTCATTACCGAGAGCACACATTGTAGCGGCGCAATTCATTGCGCGATAAATCGCGCCGCTACGGAAGGTGCGGTGATTTGATACGGCGCTTAACTGATCGGCATTACGCCATTCATGGCGACCAGTTCACAGATGCATACCGATATAACGCTCATAACGCGCGGGCTTCACCCGCGTCAGATCCACCAACACCAAACCATCGATACAATTGTTGAAATCGGGATCGCTGCCGAAATCGATAAACTGCACGCCGCCCGGCTCGCACACCTCGGAATATTGCTTGTAGAGCGTGGGAATGGCGGTGCCGAGATTTGCCAGCAGATGTTTCAGACGCCGCAAATCTTCGCTGTAGTTATCGCCGGTGAACTGCGCCAGCACTTCCGGCAGCGAGGCGGGATAAGGGCGGCGTGAGGTCGCCAGCGGCAATTCGGTAGGGAAATACATGCGATAAAACGCCACCAGCAGATCGCGCGCCGCCAGCGGCATGCCGCCCGAGATCGAGACCGGACCAAACAGGTAGCGGGTTTCGGGATACTTAGCGATGTAAGCACCAATGCCCATCCACAGATAATCGAGGCCGCGCTTACCCCAATAGGCGGGCTGAATAAAACTGCGACCCAGCTCCAGACCCTGATTAATAATCGGCAACATGCGCTCGTCGTAGTGGAACAGGCTGTCGCTGTAGATGCCTTCCAGCCCGCGCCGCTCCAATTGCTCGGCGCCCGGAATAAAGCGATAGGCACCGACGATCTCCAGTGCATCGTCATCCCACAGAATCAGGTGATAGTAATCGTCATCGTATTTGTCGAGGTCGCGACGCCGCCCGCTGCCCTCGCCTACCGCGCGGAACGCCACTTCACGCAAGCGCCCGAGTTCGCGCAGCAGCGGCACCCAACTGGCACCGTTGCGTCGCCACAGGTAGATCTGCTTGCCATCCGGCAGCGTGCCGAGTCGCTCGCTCTCCATCAGCGCTTTCTTCAGCTCAGCGCGATCTTCCGGGCGCGCAATCGCCGCTTCGGTCTGGAACAGGCCGCGTCGTCCCTGACCAATGCGATACAGATGTTTGCGCAGCCGCTTCGCCAGCTCTTTGCCCGGCGTGTGGCCATCATGCCAGTTGGCAAACGGGATCTGCTCGCCGATGTGCAACTTGATGCGCGAGCCGCGCTGGCGAAACATTTCGCGCACCAGCATCAGTAACGCCAGCGGTGAGGCAATTTTGGCGGCGGCGTAGAACGCCAGGCTGTTGCGCCCCACCACATGCACCGGCACGATTGGCGCACGAGCGCGGGCGGCGAGGCGTAAGAAGCTGTGATGCCAGTGACGATCGCGCACGCCACGGCTGGAAAGGCGTGATACTTCGCCCGCCGGGAAGATGATCAGCACGCCCTGATTATCGAGATGCTGCTGCATGTGCGTCAGCTGTTCACGGCTGGTGCGGTTGCCCATGTTATCCACCGGCAACATCATGTTGTTGATCGGCTCCAGCATCATCAACATGCGGTTAGCGACAATTTTCACATCGCGTCGCACCTGCGAAACCGCCGCCAGCAGCGCTAAGCCATCCAGCGCCCCGAGCGGATGGTTGGCAACAATCACCACCGGCCCGCGCGTGGGAATCTGCTCCAAATCGCGCTCGCTCAGTTCACAACGCACGTCGAGATGCTCCAGCACCTGCTCCACCATATCCACGCCTTTCAGGTGGCGATAGCGGGCGGCAAAGGCCTGGAATTCATGTTCGCGAACCGCCCATTTCAGGGCGCTTTTCTGCCAGTTCGCCGGTTGATGACCTGGCCAGTAAGTATCGAGAAGCTGATCAACTGAAAACATCATTCACCTTTTATACGCAGCGGTTTATCGCCTCGACGTTAAAACGGCTTGTTTTCAGATTTATGACTGCGGTGTCGCGAGAGCCTAAAAAGCAGCAGCTTGCTATGTTCTTGCGCATAAAAACCAAAAACTGACCTTAAAACCCCAAATTCAAGACATGGCTTAATGCTAATTGTTAAGCCGCGTGAATTAATCTGGTCACACCAGTTTTATTGTTTGTTAAAGGGTGTTTTAACTTTGCGTTTATTTTTTATTTTTTCCTCTGGGCTACACATATGATTCATTCGGTATTTATTGTTGATGACCATCCGTTAATCTGTGCGGGTATTCAGGCATTGCTACAGTCATATCACTACGCCATCGCCGGTACCGCGAATAAAAGCGATCTGTTAATTACCGAGCTGCATAGGTCACGTCCGGACGTTTTGCTGCTCGATCTCACCATGCCTGGACGCGCCGGCATTCCGTTGATTACGGACATCAAGCGCGCATTGCCAGATCTCAAAATCATTGTTTATACCGCTTCAGAAAGCCTTTTTTATCAACGTTGCTGCTTGCAATTAGGCGTGGAAGGCTATGTGTGTAAACGCGGCAATTTAGAAACTCTGCTCACCGCAATAAAAGAGGTGGAACGTGGCAAACGTTTTTATCCGGTAACGCAAGAAGCGGCCGAGGTGAGCGATTTAATTGAGAGTGAAAAATTGATGAGCCTGACGCGGCGGGAACTGATGGTATTGGTGAAACTGGCGTCGGGGATGACCAATAAAGAGATCGCCTCACAATTGCAGCTAAGTAGTAAAACCGTGAGTACCTATAAAATAAAAATCCTGCGTAAGTTAGGTTTAAAAGGGATTAGTGGGATTAATATGACGGCGAAGATCAACGAACTGGTGTAATCGCTCGGTGCTCTTTTGAGCCTTGCCATTAAAGTTTTTTCACGGCGTGTCGCCTATGCTGTTTTTACCACTCTGGAGACACGAAGTGATTGTTTATACCTATTGGGTTGACCTGCCAGGGAAAACCAAACCGGCCTACCTTAACTTGTGTATGAAGAGTTGGGAAAACAACATCCCTAACCTCGAAATAAAAATAATTAATCATGAAAATATTTATGATTTCATACCTAAAAAGATACTGCCGCCGATTTTCTTCCAGTTCTCTTTAGCAATGCAATCAGACATGGTTTCTGCATGGGTATTAACCATGTTAGGCGGTATTTTCATTGATACCGATACTATCATTACAAAAAACATCAGCGATATGACCTCTCTTAAAGGGGATAAACTCTACGCGTTTGGTTATCAAGCATCGCAGGCCATTCATCTTGCCGTGCTATCGGCCAATAAAAGAAACAAACTGACCGCCGCATGGTTCATGGGGATCATTGAGCGTCTAAATAATATTCCAGGCGAAGTTTCATGGGATTACGTCGGCAACGGCATTTTAGGTCCACTGATCAAAAGCGGTGAATATGATGATTGCCTGCATATCCTTGATGCCGTTGAAGAGGGAAATATTTTAGAGGCAAGGCAACCTGAGCAAGAGCCATGGGAACGCTATCTGTCATACTATTTCATGCCAAAATCGCGTAAAGATTTTTCACGCGAACTGGAAAAGTGCAAATGTGGCATTATTTCACTGCATAATTCATGGACGCCAGAAGTCTTCAGGGATTTCTCTGAGGAGAAAATCAAAAGCATGAAAAATGACTATTTGCTTCCTTATATTCTGATGGAAGCGAATAGCTAGATATTACGTAATAATATCCAGCTTCTGTTTTATGACGCTCAGCTTACAGCTTCAACGGCGGCAGCTGCGAAAACACGCTTAACAATCCTTTGCTCCACAACTGACGAATTTGTGAAAAATAGGGATGCTGTTCGGTGATGTGATATTGCTCGCTGTCGCTGAAACTGTCGGTGCGATACACCATCACATCCAGCGGTAATCCCACCGAAATATTACTCGCCAGCGTGGAATCCATTGAAATCAGCGCGCACTGCATCGCCTGGCTGAGCGGTGTTTCGTAGCGCAGCACGCGGTCGATAATCGGTTTACCGTACTTGCTCTCACCAATCTGGAAATAAGGCGTATCGACGCTGGCTTCGATGAAGTTGCCCTGTGGATAGATCTGGAACAGACGCGGCTCCTCGCCACGAATCTGCCCGCCCAGCAGCAGCGTGCCGCCAAACTCCTCGCCATCGCGCTTGATCACCTCGCGCAGCGTTTCGCCCACCATCAGCGCAATGTCATACAACGATCGCCCATTCAGCAAATTAGGTTGATCGTTATCGCCGTTGTTGCGTCGCAGCAGGCTCAGCACGCTCTGCGTGGTGGCCAGATTGCCGGCGCTTTGCAGCACCAGCGTGCGTTCATCATCGACCTGAAACACATGCAATTTACGGAACGAGGAAATATGATCAACGCCCGCATTGGTCCGCGAATCGGATACAAAAATCATCCCTGACGATAAACGCATTGCCACACAATAAGTCATAGTTACGCCTGTTCTGATTACTGCTGCGCATGCACCTGTAGCACCGCAGCCACCGCCAGCATATCTTCACCGCCGCCGCCCAGCCGCATACCGCGCACCGGACACGCATCGAGATAATCCACGCCGACCGCCAACCGTAAATGCTGGCGCGTGCTGCGGGTATTATTGGTGATATCAAAGCTGTGCCAACTGCCATCCAGCCAGGCTTCAACCCAGGCGTGAGTGGCAACGTGCTCAACATTTTCAGTATAGAGATAGCCGCTAACATAGCGCGCCGGAATTCCCAGGCTGCGACAACAGGCGAGGAACACGTGACTGTGATCCTGGCAAACGCCGCTGCCGGCGGCAAATACTTTCGTGGCGGCATCAGTCACTAACGTGCTGCCGGGACGATACGGCATCTTTAGCAGCAGTTCGTCCATCAGTTTTTCCAGGCTGGCCAGCGGCTTTTCCGGCCGCCAGTAGCGCTGGGCAAAGTCGCGGATCTCAGCATCCGGCTGGGTCAGCGGCGTCGAGCGCAGAAACACCAGCGGCGATAACGCGCATTCCGGATCGGGCGCCCATTCACCTTCATCTAAAATTTCCACCACGCCGCGCGCCGCGATATCCAGTTGCTGATGCGGCGTATCCAGCGTTAAGACATGCATCACATTGCCGTAAGCATCCTCGGTGCGCGTGGCTTCACACGGCAGCTCCAAATCCCACGAAATAATCTGCTGATGCACCGAATTTTGCGGCGTCAGGCGTAGATATTGGGTGCTGAGTGTCACCTGATTTTCGTAGGCGTAACGGGTTTTGTGCTCAATGTTCAGTCTCATTTCGCCTCCAGATAGGTGTGATTGATGCTGTCTGCCAGCGCGTTCAGGCGCGTCAGGAATTCATTGAGCCAGTGCGTTAACCCTTCCTGCGTCAGGCTTTCCCAGGTGCTGAAACGCATCTCGGCCAGCAGCACGGTGATCAAATAACGCGGACGATCTTCGCCGCTGCTGCCGATCTGTTCGAGCTGGGTGGCGATCTCATCAATACAGGAGTGCAGCGATCGCGGACTTTCGCTACGCAGGATCAGCATCTCATTCACCAGATGCGGCAACAGCTGCTGCTTGAAAATGGCGTTGTAGGCTTCACGCGCCGATACCGCACGCAGCAAGGTGTCGAGGCGATAATATTCGCGCACCGAATCGGACTGCTGCTCCAGCAGTTGCTGATTGACGCTCAGCAAACGCGCGGTGCCGTCGCTGCGCTCCATCAGCGTGCCGATGCGGATAAAACTCATGGCATCGCCGCGCAACAAGGTGCCGAACATCGCGCCACGAAACAGGTGCGAGCGCTCTTTCACCCAATCGAAAAAGCTATCGGCGTTGGCGCTGGTGATGCCGCGCCGCCGCGTGTTGCGCATCTCAATCCACGTCGAGTTGATGCTCTCCCACACTTCCGACGACAAACTGCCGCGCACCGCATGCGCGTTGTTCCACGCCTCCTGCCAGCAGCTGAAAATGCTGCACGGATTGCGGTCGTCGAGGGCGAAAAAGTTGAACAGCTGCGGCATGGTGAAGCGGCCGTTGAGGGTTTCAAACAGTTCCCGCGTGCCGGTGAGATTGAGCGGCAGCAGCAGATCGTCGCCCTGATCACCGCGCACCGGCATTAACGACAAACGGTTGGTGACGTCCAACACGCGTGCGAGTTGTTCTGCGCGCTCAAGATAGCGCGCCATCCAATAGAGGCCACTGGCCGTGCGGCTTAGCATGATGCGTCATCCTCCAGAACCCACGTGTCCTTGGTGCCACCGCCCTGCGACGAGTTCACCACCAGCGAACCTTCGTTCAGCGCCACGCGGGTTAAACCGCCGGGCACCAGACGAATATCCGCGCCGCACAGCGCAAACGGGCGCAGATCGATATGGCGCGGCGCGAGGCCGTTGTCGATAAAGGTGGGGCAAGTCGAGAGCGACAGTGTGTCCTGCGCGATGTAGTTTTCTGGCCGCGCTTTGAGGCGATCGCGGAAATCACTCAGCTCCTGCTGGCTCGCCACCGGACCAATCAACATGCCGTAGCCGCCCGCGCCGTGTACCTCTTTCACCACCATTTTCGCCAGGTTGGCCAGCACATAGGTGAGATCCTGCGGTTTGCGGCATTGCCAGGTCGGCACGTTATTGAGGATCGGATCCTCGTCGAGGTAGAAGCGGATCATGTCCGGCACATACGGATAGATCGATTTGTCATCGGCGACGCCGGTGCCGATCGCATTCGCCAGCACCACGTTACCGGATCGATATACCGACAATAAGCCCGGTACGCCGAGCATCGAATCCGGGCGGAACGCCAGCGGATCGAGGAAGGCATCATCAACGCGACGATAGATCACATCGACTTTGCACGGCCCGGCGGTGGTACGCATCATCACCGCGCCATCTTTGACGAACAAATCGGCGCTCTCCACCAGCTCCACGCCCATCTGCTGCGCGAGGAAGCTGTGCTCAAAGTAGGCGCTGTTAAAGCGGCCTGGCGTCAGCACTACTACCACCGGATCGTTAACCGGCGAGCTTTCCCGCAGGGTTTGCAGCAGATGCGAAGGATAACGCTCAACCGGCGCGATGTGCTGCTCGGCGAACAGTTCCGGGTAGAGGCGCATCATCATCTTGCGGTTCTCCAGCATGTAGGAGACGCCAGACGGCGTGCGCAGATTGTCCTCGAGTACGTAATATTCGCCGTCGTTATTGCGCACCATATCCACGCCAACAATGTGCGCGTAGATGTGGCGGTGCAGATCGACGCCTTGCATACAGGGTTGATATTGATCGTTTACCAGCACCTGTTCAGCAGGCACGATGCCAGCTTTGAGGATCAGTTGCTGATGGTAGATGTCGTGCAGGAAGGCGTTAAGGGCTTGCACACGCTGGCGAATGCCGCGATCGAGCATCGCCCATTCACTGGCCGGAATGATGCGCGGCACGCTGTCGAAGGGAATGAGACGTTCCGCGCCGCCATCGTCACCGTAAACGTTGAAGGTGATGCCGACGCGATGAAACAGCAGTTCCGCCTCTTCGCGCTTGCGCGCCACTGCCTCTTTATCCGCCTGTTGTAACCATTCCCAGTATTGCTGGTAGTGAGCGCGGTGTTGGCCATCGCTCAGCAACATCTCATCATAGAAGTGCGATGCTATCTGGTAGCTTTCTTTCATGATTTACCCGGCGCTTGTCTAGAGATATTTCTCTCCTGCACAAACTGTGCCAGAGGCTTGCCCCCGGCATGGCACACGCGCCGCGTCAACGGAAATGGCTGTTTTGCACTTTACTGGTGCATCAGCTGCTGCGCGATTGGCAGCCAGATCTCCGTCATCGCGCCTTCGCCACCGGTAAAAGGATCGCGGTGCGGCAGCGGAACATGCTGGATTTTCTCCTTCGACGCACGTAAACGCGACGGCTCATCACGCACGGTTTCCGGGGACATACCTTCAGGATAGGCGCCAACGGTGAAAAAATCCTCTGAGGCAAACACCTGTTTGTGGCCGACGCCCGCGGGGATCAGCACCGCATCGCCTTCACGCAGCGTCACCATGCGACCGCTGTCGCCGCCGAACAGCACTTCCGCCCAACCGGCAGCCACGCCCAACACTTCATGGGTGTTTGGGTGATAGTGCGTATACGGAAAGATCGGCGAACGCCACGCGGCGGGCCAGCCGTTGCGGGTAAAGGTTTTTTCAAACCAGGCGGCGCTGTCGTCCGTGGGATTTTCATCGTCATACGGCACAATACCGGGCCAGATGATCAGCGGTAGCGGGCTGTTGGGCACGCCGCCCGACGGTAGCGACAGCATGAGATGTTGCGGATTGCTGGAGGATCCAGCGGAAAAGGTGCCGGCGGCGAAAGACATCAGTAATAGCAGGCTGGAGTGGTTGGCAGTCATACTCTTTCTCCGGTTAATCACGATGCTTAATTGTGGCTTACCAAAGTGGCATTGCAATGTGCGCCCACCAACAAAATTCACAAAAAAGAATGATTTAGCTAACTAAAGCCAAATTTATTGGCAACATTATTAACATCGCGTGCTGGGGATTGATGGTCGCCATGAATGGCGTAATGCTCGTCAGTTAAGACATGAAAACCCCTGGTTACCGAGAGCATACATTGTAGCGGCGCAATTCATTGCGCGATAAATCGCGCCGCTACGGAAGGTGCGGTGATTTGATACGGCGCTTAACTGATCGGCATTACGCCATGAATGAGCATATTACGCACAAATTTCAGGCGAAAAAAAACCGGTGGATTTCGCCACCGGTAGAATCAAAAAATGCGATTCAAAGGCACTGACAGGTTATCGTAGGCGCTCAGCGATGGGTTTCACGACGTTCTCCCCCTCGCGGCCATAAAACTGGAACAGGGTTTCGGCAGCAGCATCGGTTAACACCAGAATTTCAATACGGCGATTGCGCGCACTCATGGGATCGTCATGATCGCGCGGCATGCGTGACGCCATCGCATTGACCTGTAACACGCGCGCACTCTCCAGTCCGCCACGCTCCAGCGCGCGGCGGGCGGCCAGCGCACGGTCGCCAGACAGATTCCAGTTGTTATAGGCGGCGTTGCCGCTGTACTGCGCGGCATCGGTGTGGCCGCTGATCATGATTTTGTTGTCGATGCGGTTAAACACCGGGCCGAGTTCGGTCAGCAGTTTCTGGAAGAACGGCGTGAGCACCGCGCTACCGCGTGGAAACATCATGCGATCCTGATCGTCCTGAATCAGAATGCGCAGCCCTTGTGGCAAGGTTTCCAGCATCAGGTAATTTTGCGCGTTATAGCTGTTGATCATCCGTTGCAGCTGGTTGTGTAACAGCGCCAGTTCCGCATCCGAGCGTGACAGCACGCTGTCTAAATCTTCCTGCGGTTTACTGCCGGCGTTCAGGCTGATGTCATCATGAGAAGCGCTGACCGTCGCCGTTTGCGTCGGCGGTGAAATCGCCAGGGTTTCGCCGATAATCGCCGTTCCACCCGCGTTCTCAACGTCAAAAGGATTGAAGTTGGTGCCATCAAAAACGGAAGTGCCGTTCAGTTGCGCGACGATCTCTTTACGTTCCTCTTCGCTCACCGCGCCCATGATCCACAGCACCATAAACAGCGCCATCATCGCCAGCGTGAAGTCGGCAAAGGCCACTTTCCACGCGCCGCCATGATGCGCATGGTGCGCCTTCTTGCCGCCGCGTTTGATGATGGTGGTGTGATGCGCATTGTGTTTCATTACGCACCTTCAGTTAGCTGATTGACCCAGCCATCCAGCGTGGCAAACGTCGGTTTGGTATCGAGTGGCAACATTTTACGTCCGGCATCCACCGCCAGCAGCGTCGGCTTGCCCGCCACCTGATTCACCAACACGGTACGAATGCACTCCAGCACCGCCAGACGTTTTTTCTGGTTCTGCTCCATGGCATTCGCCAGCGGATCCAGCAGGCAGTAACAGAAGAATACGCCGAGGAAGGTACCGACCAATGCGGCCGCCACTTTCACGCCGATCAGCGCGATTGAACCGTCAATCGACTGCATGGTGATAATGATGCCCAGTACCGCCGCACAGATACCAAAGCCCGGCATCGCTTCCGCGGTACGCTGCATTGAGCGTGATGGCTTCAGCAGCTCTTCTTCCACTGCTTGCAGCTCAGATTCGAGAATACCTTCCAGCTCATGTTCGTTGATCTTGCCCATCGCCATCAGACGGAAGTTGTCCGAGATAAAGGAGATGAAGCTGCGATCGGCGAGGATCAGCGGATATTTCTGGAAAAGCTCGCTGTTTTCCGGCACTTCAATGTGCGCATCCAGCGCTTTCAAGCCGCCGTCCTGCACCAGTTCCAACAGTTCATACAGCAGCATCAGCAGCTGTTGCTGGAATTCTGCGGTATAGACGTTGCCTTTTACCGTGCCGCGCACCTGCGCCCACATGTCTTTTAATACGGTTTTGGAGTTACCAATCACCATGGCACCCGCGCCCGAACCGAGAATGATCACCAGTTCGCCAGGTTGCCAGAACGCACTGAGCAAGCCGCCAGCGTGCATATAGCCGCCAACCACACTGCCCAGCACTACGAGGAGTCCAATCAGTTTTTGCATGATGTTTTACTCGAAGAATTGTTTAATCTTTTCGCCGATCTTTTTATTGATCTGGCAAACGCGTGCTTCGGTCAGTTCCAGCACCAGAGCGATCTCTTTCAGGCTCATTTCGTGCTGGTAATAGAGGCTCAGAATCAGCTGCTCGCGCTCGCACAGTGATGCCAGCGCCGTTTTCAGCGTGCGCTGGATGCCCACTTCTTCTTCCAGCGCGCGACCGCTCAGCGCCTGACCGAGGCCTAAACCTTCGCCGGCCAGCAGCTCGTCAAAGCTCTCCATGGCACTGGCCGATTCCAGCAGCAGATACTCCTGCACTTCTTCTGCACTGAGCTTGAGATGCAAACGCAACTCTTCTTCGTTCGGCTCGTGACCGAGACGGCGCGTCAGTTCACGCACCGCATCATTGATTTTGTGGGTTTTCTGACGCAGACGACGTGGACGCCAGTCGTGCAGACGCAGTTGATCCAGCACCGCACCGCGCACGCGCTGCAAGGCGTAACCGGCAAAATGATCGTCCGGATGGCCGTAACGGCGCAGCGATTCCAGCAGGCCCATTAGAGCGATCTGCTCGAGATCTTCACGATCCATCACCGCATCGGTTTGCGCCGAGAGCTGGCGCACCACGCGCTTGACCAGCGGCAGCCACTGCTGCAAATAGCGGCTCTCTTCGACGGGCGTAAGTTCGGTCACTTCATTAAATACGCTCATGACATCCCCTTACTGGAAGACCATTTTGGAGATCATCACGTCGGAGAAAGGCTGGTTCTTGCCGAACACCCCTTCATAACGCGCCATCATCTGCATATGGATGTCATCAACGGTCATGGTGCGCACCGCGTCGTATTCCATGCCGGAGAACATCGCGACCAGCACGCTTTTCATCTTCGGCAGGTTGTGTTCTGTGGCTTTCAAACTTTCATCGCTGTTCGCGACGTAGGCCAGATCGAGCAGCAGATAACGCTCTTTGCTGCCGTTGCCTTTCAGGGTGATCACCTGGTTTTTCACTTCCAGGTAGAGCACCTGCTCTGGCTTCTCTTTTTTCGCAAACAGCGAGGAGAAGCTACGGGTTTCGCCGGTGCTGCTGGCGGGATTAATCAGTTCAGTGCCTGCTACAACCAGCGCGGCGGTCAGCACGGAAGTGCCCAACACCATCGCAAGGCTGCGAGCGATATTTTTAGTTTTCATTAAGTTATACCGTTGTCAGTATGGAAAGATCGCGGTGACGTTGTTCTTCCGTCACTTCTGCAATGTTGTTACTCAGCACCACGTCCTGTTCGGGCTGTTGACGCGGCGCCTGGCGTTGTTCGCCCTGCTGCTGCGAAATCTGTACGTTGACCGCCACCTGGTTTTGCTCGCTCAGTGCGCCACGTAATTCCTGGCTCACCTGCTGCAAGGCGCGGTAGACGTCAGGCTGTGCCGCCTGAATCTGTACCTGCAATTTGCCGCCCTCGTAATGCAGGGAAATATCCAGCTTGCCGAGATTCGGCGGATCGAGACGAATGGTGGCTTTCTGCGTGCGTTGATCGACCTGCATCTGCAGGCGATCGCCTAAGGCTTCACGCAGCACTGCGGCTTTCTCGTGTGCGGCTTCAGGTAATGTCAGCGGAGCCTGCATTTTGACCATCGGCTGGGCGCTCGCCTGGTTGGCGGCGATCAGCTGCTGGCTGTGTGCAATCACTTGCGCGGGCAACATTTTTGCCAGCGGCTCATCCGGTGATGCCTGCATCATCGCCAGAACCTGCTGGCTGGCATCACGCGCATCCTGCGGCGTGCGCAGTTTTAGCGGTTGGCTCGGCGCGGTTTCAGCCGGCGTCATTACCTGTCCCGCCAGCATCGCCGGTTGGGTAGATGGTGCGGTTTGCGGCAGTAGCGCTGGACGCGCCAGCGTCGCCAGTTCAGGCACATGCTGCGGTGCGCTGAACGGCAAAGGTGTCGGCGTGATAACCGGTGGCTGCGGCGTGGTAATCGGCGCTGTCAGCGTCGGGTCCAGCAACAGCTGCATCAGCTGTTCAGGATCGCTGCTGTCCGCCAGCGCTGCCTCTTCATCCAGCTGCGGCTGCGGAGCCTGAACCGGCGCTGGCACACTGCCGCCGAGCATAAACATCGGCACCAGCGGCAGAGGCGCATTCGCCACATCTGTCGCGCCCGGCGTACCCGGCGCGACAGCGGGTGCAGCGCTGTTCGGCAGAACGAAAGAGGAGAGTGACGGGATCATCATGCGCCTCCAGGCTCATCGCCAAACAGGCTGTATGCCTGCCGACCCTGACGTTGCGACTGATGCTGTTGCAGTTTGTGGCGCAACTCCTCAACACGCGCACGGCACTGCGCCGCCACCTGCTGATGGCGCTGCTGCAGCATTTTTACCTGCGCTAGTGTGGCGTCACTCAGACTCTGCTGACGCAGTTGCAGCAACAGATCGTTGATCTGCTTATCAATCTGCGTGACCTGCAGCCAATCATCATTCTGCGCGGCCTGCTCTAATGCCGTGCCTAACGCCACAAACTGCTGTTTCATGGCTGCATGCCCTCCCAGCCTTCGCGCAAGGTCACCAGTACGCCTTCCACTTCTTCAATCTGTGCAACAGACAAGTTGTGGCTGGCGTCGTACAGGCGATAAACGCAATAGTCGTAAAGCGAAGCCAAACGCAGCGCCAGTTCGCCACCGCGTTCAAAATCCAGTGCGCTGGTCAGCGCATTGAGGATGTCGATGCTTTTAGAAATGCTGCTGGCTTTACGCTCAAAACGCTTCGCGGCAACGTGCCCTTTGGCACGCACCAGCTCATCCTGCAAACCGGTGAACAGCATCAGCACCAGCTGATGTGGCGTGGCGGCGGCGGTGCGGATCGCCAGATCCGCATCGTTATAGCCATGAATTTCCGAAGTATTACCGTACATATGTCACCTTCATTAACCGAAGAAGTTCGCCAATGTGTTCTCCATCTGCGACATGGCCGCCTGCGCACGCGTGAACTGCTTCAGATAGCGGGCGTAGCTGGTGTCATAGCGCGTCTGGATTTGATCGGCTTTGGTTGTCAGTTGGGTATTTTGGCGGTCGAGTGAGTCCTGACGGCTTTTGATTGAGCCGGTCGAGGTGCTGAGGAAGCTATCAAGACCTTTGTCCATCTTCTTGATCATGCCGTCCGCGCCGCCGAACATCGCATCGAGCGCTGCGGGGTTATCACGCACCGCTTCGAGGAATTTTTCGTTGTCGATTTCGAGCTTGCCGGCTTTATCCGTTGAGATACCGAAGTCGCTCAGCTTTTTGCCGTTGGTGGTTTGACGCAGCAGTGAGGTCATCTGCTGTTCCAGCACGCGCAGGCCGGAGTCGCCCGCCAGCGCGCCGCGCTTCTCTTTATCACCGCCGCTTTTGGTCAGCTCGTCGAGTTTGGTAAACAGCGCGTTGTAGGCATCCGCAAATTTCTGCGCCTGCTCTTTGGTTTGCGTCTCGTCATTTTCTACGCTGATGACCAACGGACGAGCCGGATCGGTCTTCTGCACCACGTTGATTTCAACGCCAGGGATCACGTCTTTAAAGGTGTTGGAATCGCTCTTGATTACCATGTCGCCAATCGAGATCTCAGCGTCACGCGCTTTAGAAATAGTGGTCGCGGTAAGCGCTGCCTCAAAAGCCGGATCGCCAGTCACACTAATTTCAAATCCGTTTTTCTCACCGGTCTTTTCACTGCCCATCAACATGCGCGTTTCACCGTTGACCTTCATCAGTGATGCCGTTACGCCAGGATTGTCCGGATGTTTGTTAATGGCATCACGCAGGTCCGCCATGCTCTCAACGTCGGTAAGATCGATATCGATCTCTTTCCCATCAACAGCAATGGTCATGGTGCCGGTGGCATTTTTCACTTTGTCATCGGTCATATCCGCAAACGAATCTTGCTGGGCAGCAGCCGTCTCCTTCACTTCAACCTGATACAGACCTTTGCTGGCATTGGCGCTGGCTTTGAGGTTGACGTAGCCTTCCATATTTGGCTTAGCGCTGTTCTTCACCAACTCGCCATTGGTACCGAAGCCTTTCAGCGCGGTACGGAAATCAGTCAGAGCCGTTTTAAGCGCGGTTAATGCACTCTGCTCATTAGTGACTTTTTTCTGCTGCGCCTGCAGACGAGACTGCATCGCGGCAATGCTGTTAGTGGCGAGGATTTCCGCCCATTGGGACGGCTCCATATTCATATTCATCGTTTTCTCCTACGGAATGACTTGTATATAGCAAGCAGCGTGCCAGTTTTTATTTATGAATATATTCAGATGGTTAGATAAAAATCAGGAAAGATTTTTTCCGCCTGAGGGGAAGGGAAATCCAGCCAGGGCGGAAACAAAAACACCGCTGCATGAGCGGTGTTTTTCATTACATAAAGCGGGGATTAGCCCAGCATGCCCAGAACCATCTGGCCCATACCGTTAGCCTGCTTCAGCATCATCTGGCTGCTCTGCATCAGCATGTTCTGACGGCTCATTTTTGAACCTTCTTCAGCGAAGTCAGCGTCACGGATGGTGCCGAGGTTCAGGTCGGTGTTGTCTTTCATGTTTGCCAGGTTAGCCGCGGTGTGACCCAGACGGTTGATGTTGGCACCCAGGTCAGAACGGATTGAACCGACTGCATCCAGCGCTTTAGTTACGTTTTCCAGCATGGCGTTACCTGCGGCAGCGCCACCAGAAATGCCTGATGCGGTCAATTTACCCAGTGCGGTGTTTACGGTACCCAGCGCGCCACTCAAGTTAACTTTCAGTGTTTCATCTTTAGAAGCACCAATCTGGAACTGAAGTTCTTTGGTCAGTTTGCCAGCAGCACCACTTGCACCGGTCAGCAGTTTTTCGGTGCCGTAAGAGGTGTTGGTCATGATGTTGTTCAGTTCTGCGTTCAGTGCAGTGAACTCAGTCTGCAGCGCAGTACGGTCATCGGCGTTGTTGGTGTCATCCGCAGCCTGAGTAGCCAGGTCTTTCATGCGGAACAGGATGTTGTTGACTTCATCGAAAGCGCCTTCAGCGGTCTGCATCATGGCAGTTGCTTTCGCGATGTTGTTCTGAGCAACGCCCATGCCACGAGACTGACCGTCGAGGCGGGTTGCGATCTGCAGGCCAGCTGCGTCGTCAGCTGCAGAGTTGATACGTTTGCCGGTACCCAGACGCTCCATTGCGGTGGACAGTGCAGAGTTTGCACGGTTCATGGAGTTAGTAGAGGACATAGCTGCTGAGTTTGTGAACATAGTTAACATGAGATTTATCTCCAAAGGTTGGAATCCGATGATTCCGTTTCAAGTAACAGGAGAAAACGGCACGCTAATAGAATCTCTTAAATCTATTTAAAATCTTTTCGCGAAAAAAACGTTATTTATTTGAGAGTGATAAACAGAAGAGGAAATAAAGGCGGCAGAATGATCATATAAATTAAATTATATGCAAAACGCAGGAAATAATATTCAACTAATTGATATAAATTACTTTTTCACCAAATGCATCATTTTTACAGCCATTATGGTTCGATTTTTAGGATTCGCGCTTTTTCTTAAGAGCCTTTTTATCCGTTTTTTCTGCAACAAATCTCATCGTTCTTAAATCAACGCATTGAAATCACTTCTTTTTGAGACTAGTCTTGCATAATAAAATAACTATCGTCCAACCACGTTTTTTTGACGCGACGACGATGGCGATAACAGCACCCGCCATACCAAGGGAAATAAAGTAACGATGACGTCAGATTGCATTATCAATCACTGGTTACTTGATATTGCCAGTGCTTCATTAATCCACCAGGAGAGCGGCGAACAGCGGCGACTCGGTGAATATCAATTGAAACTGCTGGTGGTGCTGATTCAGCATGCCGGGCAGATTTTATCGCGTGAAGAGTTGAATCAGCTGGTATGGGAACGGCGCGTTATTGGCAGCAATAGCTTGCCGAATGCCATTCATGCGCTGCGCGTGGCGCTGGAAGATGACGGTAAGCAGCAGCTGATTATCAGAACCGTGCCGAAGAAAGGCTACATTCTCGAAGCCGAGTTTTGCCATTTCCAGCGACGTATAAATGAAGAGGATGAAGAAGAGAGCGATCTGCAGCTGCTGAGTATCACGCCGCCGTCCCCCCCGCCCGCTGCACCGCCGGAATTACCGGCCGAAGCAGCGCCCGTTATCGCCGTCGCCGAAGTACCTCCAGCAGCGCCCATTACTGCAGCGCCACCTGCCGCTAAACCGCATCATCTGTGGATGGCGCTGTTTGGCATCACGCTGGTGATCTTTATCGCGCTCGCGGTAGGAATATGGCGTTCATCACTGCAGCAGCAACCTTATCTGGCACAGCTGCCGCTGGAAGGTGCCTCGCAAATCCGCTTGTTGCAACTCACCAATACACCGCGCGACGCCAGCACCCAGCAGAAAGATATCTCCGAACTGCTCGGCAACACCTTGCGTCAGCTGAACACCACGCTGCAGCAGCGCGCGACGCACATGGATATCTACTATTCCGCCAGCAGCGATGTGATCAATCTGACGTTGAATCTAAAAAGTGCCTGCACGCATCAGCAGTTGGTGATGACCGTGTTTAATGCGGAAGATAACCAGCAAGCCTTGAGCAAACTGCTCACCGAAGAGATGGAGAGAAAGCTGAATGAAATGGCGTCTTGCAACCCTTAGTCTGGCGCTGCTGACCTTGCTGCTGCTGATTACCACAGCAGTGCGCGGCTGGTTGCCGTGGTCGAGCCATCAGGTATTTGACGAAGATTTTACTGGTAGCGGTATTGAGATGGGTATTTACGATGTGGAAAACGGTCAGCGGGAGCTCTATTTGCCGTTTTTTGCCGTGAAATCCGACGGTGTATTAATGACGCTGACCAGCGAAATCGCCACGCGGCAATTTATCGCCAAAATATTGTTAACACCCCAAGCACAGACGCGCAACGGCGTGGTTTACAGCTATCAACCGCTGATGGTGCACGCCAGTAAAGATAAGCCGTTGGTCAAAAGCATCTTTAACTTCAATGCTCACAACGGCGTCACTTTTAATAGCGTGGAATTTGAAGGCAACCGCATGTTGGTGATGCCTTCGGGATTGATGATCAACCAGCAGCACTAACCTCAGGCGCGCAGCAACGCTGCGCTGCCTAACACGTTTTTCACGGTGGCGCGCGGCACGTTTGCTTGCGCGCCCAGCGCATCCGCCACGCTGCCATAACTACGCTGACCCAACTGCTGCGCCACATCCTGTGCCGCGCTATTTGCCTGCGCACTGCTGAAATTCGACATGCTATCAACACGTTGCTGCACCAGCGCTTTGGTGCGGACCAACTGCTTACGCTGACGAGTCAGCTGTTCCAGCGTGCTATCGAGCGTGGGCTGCAGCGATTCCAGCTGGGCCGGATTCGCCAGCACGCGTGCCACTTCATCCTCCAGCGTGGTTTCCGCCTGCGGTTTAACCGGGAAGAATTGACTCTGTGGATAACGTTCGCCGCCGCCCTGCACGCTCAGATGCTGATTCACGCGTGACCATTGCTGCTCATCGACCTGAAACTGCACTTCGCGTTGCGCATCCAGCTTGCCGTGAATGCCCCATTTGCCCAGCGCCTGGTTCAGGCTGAGCAACGTCTGCTGCGGCGTGCTGTCGGCGGCAATCGACGCGGCGCTGATTTCGCGCTGCTGGCCCGCCAGGGAAAACGTCAGCAGTTCCGGCTGCGGATTATTCACCAACGCCTGACCATCGCGCAGCTGGAAGTTAACCTGGGTTTTTCCTTCCAGCGACACTTGCAGCTGGCGATTCACACTGCCGCCGGACAGCGTTTGACGCTGTGCCAGCAGTGATTGCAAGGTCTGCGTCTCGGCTAACGCCGTCTGGCGATCGCCGCGACGGCTCAGCGCATGGTTCACTTTCAGCAGCTGACTTTCGGTCGCCTGCAGAAAGTGATCGGCCTGCTGCACGCGCGTCAGCTGTTGATTCAGCTGAACGTTATAGCGCAGCGGCTGAGAAGAGATCAGCGGCGCATCGGGAAAATTGCTGGTCTGACGCGGTGCTGTATTGGCAACGTTGCTGACCGGTGCTTTCGCGCTAAGCGGTGTGCTTTGTAGCGCGGGACGCAAGCCCGGCGCTAAACGATTATCCACCTGCATCATGCTTGTTACCTTAAGTTAAACAGAGACAGTGAGGAAACCTGGTTGTAAACCTGATAAGAAGCCTGCGACGAGACCATATAACGATTGAGGTCGAGCATTGCGGTCGCCATATCTAACCCTTCTAATCCACCCGCAACTTCCTCATTGATGGTTTTATTATCCAGATGCGCTTCCTGCAATAAGGTCATGTTGTTCTGACGTCCACCCAGCTCGGTGAAAATCGCCGCAACGTTATCGGAGGTGGTTTGCACCTGACCAATCATCGCAGTGATCTCATCGGCATAGCTTTCCGGCGCCACGGTTGGATCGGACATTTTTTCCAGCAGCGACTCCAGTTGGTTCAGCGTTTTCAGATCCGCGCCAAATGCCCCAGCCAAATCAGTATTCGATTTCATCAGTACGCCATTTGCCACCGGCGTGCTGTTACTTTCGTGGTTGCCGGCAAAAGTCCATTCACCGGTGGTGGCATCACGCACCACCGGCTGCTGATTGGTTTTGGTACCGGCAAACAGATAGCGACCACTTTCGTCGCGGCTGTTCAGTTGCTCAACCAGCATATCTTTCATCGCGCTCAGCTCGGTGGCGTAACCGGCCATATCAACCGCGCCGTTGCTGCTGTTGTTGGCTTCGCGCAGCTTATCCAGCATGCTCAGCAGCTGATTGCTGCTCGAATTCACCAGCGTTTCCTGCTGACCCAGGCTGTGTCCCAGGCGTTCAATGTTGCGCTGATACTGACCGATCGAGGCCTGTTCACGACGAATCTGCGCCAGCTGCGTGCTGGCAATCGGATCGTCAGAAGGGTTGATAACGCGTTTCTGTTCGTTAATCTGCGTCATCAGTTTATTGAGCTGCGTATTGTTACGCCCAAGGCTGTTCAGCATGGTGTTGGAGAAACTAAAGCTATTCACTCGCATGGTATTTTCCTTAGAACAGCGCCAGCAGGTCGGTGAAGATTTGATCGCCCGTAGCAATCACTTTCATATTCGCCTGATACGCCTGGGTGTAATTAGTTAGGCTGATGTACTCTTCGTCATAGTTCACCGCGCTATAGCTATCGCGTTGAGTGACCGCGTCTTCCAGCAGCGCAGCGGCGGCCGTCAGCTCGGTTTGGTTCTGAC
The DNA here is from genome assembly GCF_013385945.1 of Pantoea sp. B9002. Classification (NCBI taxonomy): domain Bacteria; kingdom Pseudomonadati; phylum Pseudomonadota; class Gammaproteobacteria; order Enterobacterales; family Erwiniaceae; genus Pantoea; species Pantoea sp. B9002. Next base: position 42,382 of record NZ_JACAPA010000021.1, on the reverse strand, counting down.
GACTTTTAATGCCGATGGTGCTGATCAGCGACGCACTGGCACTATCCAGCGTTGATTCACCGATGCCCGGAATGGTGAAGGTTTGGGTTTTAATACCAATCAACGCCAGCAGGTTTTTATTGTCACCGGTGGCAGCTGCATCGCCAGAGAATGCCAGCTCATCCCAGGCGAGATCGTTGACCTGCAGCATGCCGTTAGGATTGCTAATATCGAAGTTAAACAGCGGTTTGCCGGCATTGCCTTTCAGATCGAAACCTAAAGCGAGCTGATCATTAAAGGCGTTGGCCATCGATTCCGCCATGCCGATGATGCTCTCTTCAATGCCGTTCAGGGTATTGACCTGATAATCATGCAGCGCGCCAAACGCACCGCCGGTTTTCATATCCACCTGATAGCTGCTGCCGGCAAAGTTCAACTGCAGGAAAGGTTCGCCGCTGGCGTCCATCTCCATTGACAATTTGCCGACATCGCTGCCGCTCACCAGCGGCTGACCCGAAGGCAGCATCAGGCTGTATTCGCCTTTGTCATTCTCCTGCACACGGATATCGACGTAGCTGCTCAGCTCGTTCACCAGCTCATCACGCTGATCGCGCAGAATGCTGGTATCGCCGCCAATCGCTTCGGTCTCTTTAATGCGCTTGTTGTACTCCGCAATGTTGCCGCTCACACTGTTGATCGAGACGGTCAAATCGCGCTGCTGCTGTTGGCTGTTAGTGCGCTGCTTTTGCAGGAACGATTGAATGTTGTTGAAACGCGTCGACAGCGCGCGTGCTTCCGTCAACACATCCTGACGCATCGCCTGGTTGTCCGGCTTCTCACTGGCGCCGCTCAGGGATTTAAAGAAGTTATCCAGGCCGTCACCGATGCCGCTGGTGTCGGTTCCCAGCAGCTTCTCAAGCGCGCCAAGATAGGTTTGTCCCTGGTCGAAATAACTGGTTTGCGTGTTGGCACGCCAAACCTGGCCGATACGGAATTGGTCGGCCATACGACGGATATTGGTGACTTCCACCCCGTTGCCGCTCGCCAGACGCTGATTGCCCATGGGGCCAATCGCCTGCTGCTCAACGCGCTGACGGCTGTAACCGCGGGTCGCGGCATTGGCAATGTTCAACGCCGTAACGTTCATGCCGATACGCGCCGCGCTGGCACCGCTGTAACCGATATTAATGATGCTCATTTTTTCCTCTCGCATTCACCATTTCTGCCTGGGCAGAGCGACATTAATGCTGCGTTTATTAAGTCTACTTCGGCGATAACTGCTGAATCAGTACGTTGGCGATGCCGGTGCTGCGCTGGCTTGCCAGCTCATGCGCCAGCGCATCGTCATAAAAATCACGCAGGTTGCGCGCTTCGCGGCTGCTGAACATGCCGCTTTCACCGGCAAACGCATCGGTGCCTTTACGCATTTCGCTCAGCATGGTGCGCAGGAACATCGCTTCAAATTTCTCGGCCGCCTGCTCCAGATTGTTGGGCTTCGCGCCGCCCGCAATGCCGTTGGCCATTGGGCTAAACGGGGTTGAGATACGATCAATCATTTAAATCACCACCAGTTCTGCATCGAGTGCGCCGGCTTCATGCAGCGCCTGTAAAATGGCCATGGTGTCGTCCGGAGCCGCACCGAGGCTGTTAATGGTGTTCACAATGCTGCGCAGGCTGGTGCCCGCCGGAACGTTAACCATCTGGCCGCGACCGCGATCAACGCTGATATCCGATTCCGGTGTCACTGCGGTTTCGCCATTGCTGAACGGACCTGGTTGGCTGACGTTCGGGCGCTCGGCGATGGTCACGGTGAGATTGCCATGGGCGACAGCGGCGGCACGTACCACAATGCCTTCACCCAACACGATGGTGCCGGTGCGGGCGTTGAACACCACGCGCGGCGGCTGTTTACCGGCGTTGATCTGCACGTCTTCCAGCATCGACATAAAGGCCACGCGCGCAGAGGGATCGCGCGGCGCGTTGACCGAAACGTTGGTGCCGCTTTTCGCTACCGCAGTACCGGCACCGAATGCCTGGTTCAGCGCCACGGCGATGTTGTTGGCGGTTTTAAAGCTCGGACGCTTCAGATTCAGCATCACATCGCTGTTATCCTGGAAATCGCTCGGCACTTCGCGTTCAACCGAGGCACCGTTAGGAATGCGGCCTACGGTTGGCGTATTGATGGTGACGCTGGAACCGCTGTCGCCTTCGGCTTTCACGCCGCCGACCACCACGTTGCCCTGCGCAAGCGCGTAGACTTCACCGTCAGCACCGCGCAGCTGCGTTAACAGCAAGGTGCCGCCGCGCAGGCTTTTCGCATCGCCAATAGATGAAACGGTAACGTTGATGGTCTGGCCGCGTGCGTACATCGAAGGCAGCGTGGCGCTCAGCGCTACCGCCGCGACGTTTTTCACTTTCGGATCCATTTTTGGCGGCATCTGCACGCCGAACTGACGCAGCATGTTAGCCAGCGACTGGCCGGTGAATTTCACCTGGCTGCGGTCGCCAGTGCCATCGAGGCCGACAACGAGGCTGTAACCCACTAACTGGTTATCACGCACGCCCTGAATATCCACTAATGAGCCCAGCGCCTGCGCGTGTACGTTATTGGTTGCCATCAGGCCAGCCGCGAGGAACAGCGGCAGCAGATAGCGAACGGTCATTCTGATCATGATCTTCACCTTAAATCGGGAACAGCGGATGGTTGAAGAAGCGTGTGAGCCAACCCGCTGAATTGGCATCACTGAGCGCACCGCGCCCGGCGTAAGAGATACGCGCATTGGCAATGCGCTGGGATGAAATACTGTTATCGCGTTCAATGTCATCGGCACGCACGAGGCCGGTGACGCGCATGTACTCATCGCCCTGATTCAACGTCAGCCACTTCTCGCCGCGAATCGCCAGCACGCCGTTAGGCAGCACTTTGTGTACCGCAACGGAAATCGATCCGCGCAACATGTTCTGCTGCGCCGAGGTGGCGTTACCGTTGAAGTTACGGCTGCCCTTAATCGAGCCGCTCAAATCATCAAAGGTTTTGCCCATCGCCGACGGCACGCCGAGCTCGACATCGTTCTTTTTGCCGAAGTTGGTGCGCGCCTGTTTGCTCGACTGCGTCGATTCATCAAGACGCACAGTCAGGATGTCGCCCACGCGATAAGCGCGGCGATCCTGCATCAGCGACCATTGATATTGGGTGTTATAGAGACCACCACCGCTGACGCGGGTGTCTGGCTGAACCAGATCTTCCGGCGGCGCAAAGGCGGCGTCATCTTTTTGCACCAGCAGCGCCGGGCTTTCACAGCCGGTCAGCAGCAGTGCGGCGGTCAGTAGTAAGCCGCCGGTGAGTTTTTTTGTCAGTGTCATTATTTTTATGGCCTTGCAAGGTGGGCGGAAAAACCTCTTCCGCCGCAAAAAATTACATCTGCTGCGTGACGAACTTCAGCATGTCATCGGCAGCCGACACCATCTTGGCGTTCATCTCGTAAGCGCGCTGCACGGTGATCATGTCAACCATCTCTTCCACCACCTGCACGTTGGAACCTTCCAGCGAACCCTGTTCCAGCTGGCCAAAGGCTTCTTCGCCCGGCACGCCTTCTACCGCTTCGCCACTGGCGGCGGTTTCGCGATACAGGTTGCTGCCGGTCGCTTCCAGCCCGGCTGGATTGACGAAATTCACCAAGGTGATTTGGCCAAGTTCAACCGGATCGGTTTCGCCCGCCACGGTGGCGCTGACGGTGCCGTCTTTGCCGATGGTGAGATTTTTGGTGCCTTCCGGCAGCTCAATCTGGGGAATCAACGGCAAGCCCTGCGCGTTGGTCATCACGCCATCGGCGCTGATTTTCAGGTTGCCTGAGCGGGTATAGGCGATGTCGCCATCGGCGGTTTCCACCTGGAAGAAGCCCTGACCAGCAATCGCCACATCCAGCTCCTGCTGGGTGTTTTTCATCGCGCCCTGGGTGAACTGCTTCTGTGTACCAAGGATCTTCACACCGCTACCGAACTGAATGCCGGTTGGCGTCTGGTTGTTCTGGTTTAACTGGGTGCCAGGCGCACGCTGCGTTTGATAGAACAGATCTTCAAACACCACGCGATCGCGTTTGAAGCCGGTGGTATCAACGTTCGCCAGGTTGTTGGAGATGGCGGCCATTTTGGCGTCCTGCGCCGCCAGACCGGTTTTACTGACCCAAAGAGCTGGATTCATTTCTTTGCTTCCTGTTAGCTGCCGCGGATCAGGCGATTGCCTGCCTGCACGAGGGTTTCTGCGGCTTTCATCATTTTGATTTGCGCTTCAAATTGACGGCTGAGCGAAAGGGTTTGCACCATCTCATTCACCGCCGAGACATTACTGCCTTCCAGATGCTGGCTCGCCAGCTGCACGTCTTCGCTGCGCGGCGCGGTCAGACGATTGGCCGTCAGCCAGCCGTCGTTGTTTTTGCGCAGCTGATTGGCGGGAATATCCACCAGCTTGATGCGCTCAACATCCATTGCTGCCGCCACGTTGCCATCTTCCGGAATGATGGTGATGGTGCCGTCATCGCCAATCGCTACCTGCGAAAACGGTGGCAGCTGAATCGGGCCGTTATCACCAATCAGCGGTTTGCCGCCAATCGACAGGTTGCCCATGTCATCGATATCAATGTGACCGTTGCGGGTGTAGAGCTCACGACGCCCTTCACGCACCGCAATCAGGCCATCACCTTTGATGCCGATATCCAGCTCGCGACCGGTTTCCTGCAGTGAACCGTGCGCCATGTTGATGCCGCCGCTCTCGCTGCGTACCTGATGACGGCTGTTATAGCCGCCACCCGCGACCGCTTGCGTAGTGGCGCGTTCGAGATCGGCGCGAAAACCTTCGGTATTGGCATTCGCGAGGTTGTTCGAGTGAATCATCTGCTGCGTCAGGCTGCGATTGGCGCCGCTGACGGCGGTATAAATCATGCGATCCATAATTACAGCGCCTGGAACAGAGCGTTCATCATCGAATCATTGGTCGAGATGACTTTGGTGTTCGCCTGATAGTTACGCTGCGCGCTCATCAAACCGACCAGCTCTTCCGTCATATCGACGTTAGAACCTTCCAGTGCGTAGGATTGGATCGCGCCATTCAGGCCGCTTTTCGGTACGCCAATAATGGCCTGACCGGAAAGGTTGGTTGCTGACCATGCAGTGCCATCTTCAGAGTTGAGGCCGTTTGGATTGGTGAAGTTAGCGAGCACCAGCTGGCCCTGCAGCAGACGTTCGCCATTGCTGTAAGTCGCGTAGATCTTGCCATCGTCGTCGATCTGCTCGCCGTTTTTCTCACCGGCGGAATAACCGTTCGGGCTGTTTTTTGAGACGTTGAACTCAGAGCCGTACTGGCTGGTGCCAGCGTAATCCAGCGCGATGCTCAGGCCGTCCGCGCCCGGAATGGCCGCAGTAATGTTGACGGCGCTAGTTGGCGAGGTGATGATGCCGTTGGTGCTGAATTCCAGCGGCTGTGAAGCCGGATTGGCTGCATTGCCATCAACGAAATAGTGCACTTCCCACTCGTTTTCTGCGGTCTTAACGAAGTACTGTTCGATGGTGTGTTCGCGACCCAGTGAATCGTACACTTTGCTGGTGTAAGTGTTGTTGTAGCTTTTGCTGTCATCCTTGTTGAACGTTGTCACTTCTGGCTCTTTGGCGTTGGCATTCAGGTTGCCGGTGAAGCCCATGCTGTCGGTGGCTTTCGCTGGAATGCTGCCTGCGGAAATTTTCAAGTCGCCAATTACGCCGGTTTGCAGCTGGCCGTTAGCATCCACTGGATAACCCTGCACGCGCTTACCGAGATTATTGGTGATGTAACCCTGGCTGTCGGTGCCCATATATCCCGCACGGCTATAGCTGACGTTGCCGCTGGTATCTTTGGTCATAAAGAAGCCGTTGCCGGAGATCGCCAGATCCAGACCACGTGAAGAACCGGTAATGCCGCCGTTCTGGGTAATGCTTTGCGAGATGCTGCTGACGCCAACGCCCATCGCCTGGCCGCCCGCGTACAGCGACGAGAATTCAGCACGCATGGATTTGTAGCCAGCGGTGCCGCCGTTGGCGATGTTGTTACTGATCGCGCCAAGCTGTTTAGTGACAGCGTTCAGGCCAGAGGTTGCAATATTAAAGCTCATGGAAAAAACCCTTAGGAAAAGCGACGCGATGCATTCGCGTCAGGAGAAAGAAATGGCGCGGGCGCCGGATTTTTACTGCTGCCAAACTGACGAATGGTGTTGTAAGCCACTTCGCCCAGGCCAGGAATGTTGATCATCGGTGCGCCCGTCTGCGGATCGAAACGCACGCTGTTGACGGTGCCGGCGATCTCAATCGGAATCTTCTCTTCCCCCACATCGGTCACCACACTCAAGGTGTAATCGCCATCTGCCAGGCCAAGCGTGGCGGGATCAATAGTGAATTCGACATCGCCTTGCTGCTGCTTACCGAGATCCAGCTTGACCTCTTTGCCCGCGCTGTCTTTGATGTGCAGCGTGACGTTTTCCGCCGGATGCTGCAGATTGATACGACCATCAATGCTGTTGCCTTCCAGCTTGATGCTGTTGCTGCTGGCATAAACCTGCTGGCCCACCAGATTCGCCATCCCCATCGCCTGCATGCTTTCCGCCATGTAGTAGACGCCGGTCATGGTGTCGGTTAGCGTCTGCATCGACTCCATCTGCGACATCATCGACAGCTGATTGATGTAATCCGCGCTGTCGGTGGGGTTGGTGGGATCCTGGTTCTGGATCTGCGCCACCAGCAAAGTCAGGAACATGCTGCTGGTGCCGCCGTTGCTCTGCGGAGTCTGGCCGTAGGTATCTACGCCGGTGCCGCTGTTGTTGACGTTATTCACGCTCATACTTAAGCCTCTCCCAGACGCAGCAGGCTTTGCTGCATGCTTTTCACACTGTTCAGCACTTCCACGTTGGTTTCGAAATTGCGCGACGCGGACATCATGTCGGCCATCTCTTCGACGGTATTGATGTCGGGATAGAAGACGTGGCCCTGCGCGTTCGCCAGCGGGTTGCCCGGCTCGTAACGACGTACCGCCGTACCGGTTTCCACTACATCCAGCACCTGCACGCGCGCACCCGCCAAAGCAGGTGAATCCATCAGCTTGTTGTTCTGATAGATGGCGGCAAACACCGGACGGCGCGCCTTATAAGTTGCAGCTTCGCTTGCTGCCGGTGATTCCGCGTTGGCCAGATTACTGGCGATGGTGTTCAGACGAACGGTTTGTGCCGTCATTGCTGAACCTGATACGCGATAGATATCGTTGAAAGACAAAATTATTTCCCTTCAATGGCCTGCTTCAGGCCGATAAATTTGCTGCTGAGAAATTGCAGGCTGGTTTGGTAATCCAGCGAGTTTTTCGAGAACTCGGCCTGCTCAACGTCCAGCGCCACGGTGTTGCCATCGGACGATGGTTGATACGGCACGCGATACTGAATTTCTGGCGAAGAAGTGAACGAACTTTTCAGCATTGAACGTTGCATCTCTGCGGCAAAATCAATATCTTTAGCCTGGTAATTCGGGGTATCCACATTTGCCAGGTTGGCCGTTAACAGCTCTGCTCGCGAAAGTCGAAGCTGTAAGGCGGCGGGATGTGCCCCCAGCGCTTTGTCAAAACTTATCCCCATGTGGTGTTCCTCATCAGTTGCGATTCACACGCTATTAAGCAAACAGCGTGCCAACTTTTAAATCATTGATTTGGTGAGAATTTTATGAACACATTGCGTTTTAACGGGAAGTCGCTTTTCCGCCTGATTCCGCTCAGCCTGCTGATTTTTTCAACGCAGCTTTTTGCCGCGCCTGAAGCGCAAACCGCACGTAAGCAGATCTACAATCAGGCCGTCGCCAACGCGACATCCGACATCCAGCGCATTGCCAAACAGAAAGGCTGGAAAGATTTCAGCAGCAAACTCAACGTCTTTATTCCTACTGAAGTGAGCCGTTTTCAGCGCTGCTCGCGTCCTTTAACCTCGGCCTTACCGGCGGGCGATCGCATGGATCTGGCGCGTCTGCGCTATGACATTCGTTGCGATGGTGCCAACGGCTGGGAAATCGCCGTGACGGTAAAACCGGATGTTTATCTGCCAATTCTGGTGGCGAAAAACATGCTGGAGCGCGGCAAACTGCTGGCACCCAGCGATGTGGAAATGAAGAAGCGCAATATCGTGGGCCTGCGTGACGGCTTTCTGACGAATCCCGACGATGCGGTTGGTTTTACGCTGAAGAAACGGGTGCGTGAGTTGCAGGCGATCGCCCCGGCGCATCTCGATCAGCCGGTATTGATCGAACGCGGTCAGCAGATCGTGATGATCGCCGAGCAGGATGGCGTGCAGGCGAAGATGATGGGCGAAGCGCTGAAGAAAGGCCGTAAAGGCGACATCATTAAAGTGCGCAATCTGCAAAGCCAACGTGTGGTGAGCGCGCGCGTTGACGATCGCGGCGTGGTGCGCATGTTGGTGGCGCCGGGCAATCCCTAAAAGCGGAATTTAAGTTTCCGCTGGGCAGTGTCGTTGTGCTCAGGTATGCCGTAATCGACCCGAGACATATGACCATGAAAATCACCCGTAATGAGACTGGCATTGCGCCAGTTGCTAAATCTGTTACTACATCGCTGAACGACGCCTCTGTTGCTACCAAAAATCAACCCGCAGCAGTGCGCAGCGACAAGACCGAGCAAGGTCCAATGCAGGCTGCGCAGCAGCAGCTGCGTGAAATGCCAGAAGTGGACGCGACCTTTGTCAGCGCCATGCAGGACGCGTTGAAATCTGGTCGTTTACAGGTGGATACCGATACGCTGGCGCAGGCCATGATGGACTTTTATCGCTCATGAACAGCACCGCGGAACGCGTAAAAACGCTGCTGCGTGATATCAAACAGGATACGCAGCACTACGATGCGCTGACGGCACTTTTGCAGCAGCAGCGTGAAGCGATGATCGCCTGTGATGCGATTAACCTGCAGTCGGTAAATGAGCAGTTGCTGGCTATTTATCAGCAGTTGCACGGTTCGGCGCAGCGCCGCAGCGAAACTTTGCAGGCGTTGAAGCTGGCTTCCGATAGCCGTGGCATCAGCCAGCTTATGCCGTACCTGCCTGCCGCGCTGGCACAGCAAGCGGAAAGCTGGTGGCGCACGCTGGAACTCAGCGCGTTATCTTGTCAGCAGATGAACGAGCGCAACGGTTTGTTGTTATCCATGCAGCAGGAGACGCTGGGTTCATTGACCGGACAAGGCGAGCAAAACTTCCTGTATCAACGATAACCGCCCGCTTATTGCATAAAAAAAGTCGCCAGATTGGCGACTTTTTTGTTTTCTGGAGCAAATAAAGCGGCCATCAATGGCAGTAATGCCAATCGGTTAAGCACCGCGTCAAACCGACGCACATTTCGTAGCGGCGCGATTTATCGCGCAATGAATTGCGCCGCTACAATGTGCGCGCTCAGTGATTTGTTTTTTCAGCGCTTAACTGACAAGCATTAAGCCAGCCATGTCGGTCGCTTCATTTACTTCAGCAGTGACAGCCCAATCAACAGCGCATTATCTTCGCTCAACACCGACAGCGATTGACGTTCCCAGGCGGCAAACAGCGCGGCCAGCGTGGCATCATCCAGCTCACACTGTTCCGTCAGCAACAGCGCGATGATCACCTGCATACCAAACACACGCTGGCACAACTGCAGAAACGCCGTTTCCCACTGCGCATCAGATGTGCCGGGGAACACGCCGTGATAGGCGTGCCACAGCAAATAGTTACGCCATACATCGGCCATCTGCTGCATCACGCTTTGCACCTGCGCATCTTCACGCAGTTCCGCCAGCAGCGGTAACAGCTGTGCATCACTCAGCATGGCTAACTCATTCAGTTTCATCACCAGCGTCATGCCGGTGAGCGGATCGAGGTTAGCATCCAGCTCAACCTGCGCCAGCTGACGCAGTGCAGCTAACGGATAAGCATCAATCTGCGGCAACGTAGCAAAGGCTTCCGCCAGCAGTCCGCTGTTCATCAACGCCAGCAGCTCCTCACCCACCTGCTGAATCTCATCCACTTCCTGCAGTTGCTGGCATTTGCTTAGCAGCACGCCCGCCGCGTAGAGCTTCTCTGCCAGCGGCGCTTCTTCGTTGCCCAGCAGGAAAATGGCTTGCTGATTAAGCATCTGCAAGCGCGAGCAGAGTGCTGGCGCATCCAGCGCCGCGGCCAGCGTATGCTGTAAGGCGAAGGCATCGACATCAAATAAAATCGCCGATGCGGCAGCATCACAACGCAGATCGGCGCTGGCACGCTGCTCTTCACGCCAGCGAAGTTGCTGCAGTGGCTTGTCGCCGTTGCAGCCGGCGCAGCGGCACTGCCAGGGTTGCGCCTGCAGGCGAGTCACATATTCCGGGGTATAACTGTTTGCGGTATTCATGGTTGCTCCTGTGCACCGACATGCGGCACGACACCTAATTTACGGAAAAAGCGCGCGGTACATGCCTGCCCATCGTCATCTTCACTGCGGAAGAACATGCTGGGATAGAGGGCAAACCAGCGCAGGTCCGCAGTATTGAGATAACCAGCTGCTGTCAGCTGATCCTGTAAACGTTCGATTAAGGGTGCATACGCCTGCTGATTCACACAGCAGGCCAGATGCGGCAGCGATTGCACGGTGGCGCTAATCACGCCTTCCAGCTGGCTGAGTAAATGGCCCGCCTCAATTTCGGCGGCCAGATGAAAACCGTCCCACGCAATGTGGTCAAGCGCGCGCAGCAGGCGATTGAGTGCATCGATGCAACGCTGCTGACGCACCCAATCAAGGCGGCTGTCGAGCAGCAAATAGTTTGGCCACTGCTCGCGCTGGGCACGTTGCGTCACGGCCAAATGCGTCAGGCGCGAATCGTTCTCCACGGGCGCCATCTGCTCCAACTGCGCCAGCGACAAACCGGCATCCAGCAGTCTTTGGCTAAACGCGGTTAGCAGGTTGGCGTCATCGCCCACCAGCACCACGCGATGGAAAAAGGCCCAGTTCGGCTGTTGTGATAACGGGGCCTGATGCAGGCGCTGATAAAACTTGCGCAAAAACGAGTCAGGTACCGCTTCATCCAGCGTGACGCGCTGGGCTTCACAACTGCCGAGGACAAAATCTTTGTCGAAGGTATTGCTGCTGTGCGACACGCAGAGAATCGAGCGCCACGGATCGAGCAGCAGCACCGGCGCGGTGAAGTGATTAGTGAACCCCAGCTCTTCGCCTAAGGTGGCACTATCGTCGTAACGGTGCTTTTTCAGGAAGTTACGATGATAAGCAAAGGTGCCATTTAACACGTTACGCGCCCCGTTATCGCTGCTCATAAAGATGCGATTAACGTGGCTGTACCAAATTGGAATCACGTTACACGCGGCAAAGGACGCATTGTTACGGCGCATTTCGTTGATGGTGTAACTGAGCTTATCGGCGCGATAAAAATCATCATCGTCCATACAAACGATGTACTCGCCACGCGCCAGTTCATTTACCCGGTTGCGCTTGGCGCCAATCGTCATGCGCTCGCTGAGATGGTAATAGCGGATCAGCTCCGGATGCGGCGAGTAGCGCGTCAGCGAGGCGATAAGATCGGCATTGCTCTCAGGTGAATCGTCGAGGATCACCAGTTCACGGCGATCGGCCGGATAATCCTGATACTGGAACATGTAGAGCAGATAAGGCAGAAACTCGCGGCGGTTCCACGTTGGCGTCACCACGCTGATAAACGGCAGTTCGCCCCTTTTCAGCGGCTGACGCTTGCTCATCAATTGGTTAAACAGCGGGTTGCTCATGCGAATTTTCCTCGATTGCGCAGCCAGCACTGCATGGCCTGCGCATCAGTGAGTTTCTGCTGCTGTTGTTGACGCGCCTGTGCCAGCGCCTGCTGCTGTTGCTCCAGCACCAGCGACACGGTTTTCTCCTGACACGCATGGCTGATCAGCTCGGTTTGCAGTTCGTCCTGCTGTTTTTCCGCCAGTGCCGACGCCTGCGTCTGCCAATCAATCACGCGCTGAATATTGGTTTTATAACGCGCCAGATTGCTGAGCTGCGTGGCATTTGCCCCTTCTGTGCCGGTGCCGCCGCCCAAACGATTGAGCGCCGAAATATTATTCTGATAGCGCTGCACCAGTTGCTTTTGCTGCGCCAGCTGGCTGCTGAGATCGTTCACTTTGCGCTCGCGCATTTCGCGCAGCTGCGTCAGGGTGGCGATCATTTTTTGTTTTCTGATCATGCCTTGCCTTATGCCTGGCTCAGGGCCAGCAGGTCATTAATGGATTGCGCCAGCGCGGCAGGTTGATCCACCGTCTGACACAGGAAACTGGTAATTGCTGGCTGCAAACGCACCGCGCGATCGGCCTGCGCATCAACGCCTGCAACATAGCCGCCCAGCGGCAGCAGCGGTTTGATCGCCATGTAATCGGCGTACAGCTGCTTGAGCGTACGCGCTGCCAGCTGGTGATCTTTGTCGGTGATTTGGCTCATGCAGCGGCTGATGCTTTGCCCGATATCGATCGCCGGATAGTGGCCCGATTCGGCCAGCGCACGCGTTAACACAATGTGGCCATCCAGCACCGCACGCGCGCAGTCAACGATCGGATCCTGCTGGTCATCACCTTCTGCCAGCACGGTGTAAATCGCGGTCATGCTGCCGGTCGAGGCGCTGTTACCTGCGCTCTCCACCAGCTTGGGAATGATGCCAAACGCCGAAGGCGGATAGCCTTTGGTGGCCGGCGGTTCGCCGAGTGACAGCGCAATTTCACGCTGCGCCATGGCGTAACGCGTCAGTGAATCCACCAGCAGCAGCACGTCATAACCGGCATCGCGATACCACGCCGCCAGCGTGTGGCACAGTTCGGTAGCTTTCATGCGCATCAGCGGCGATTCGTCTGCCGGCGCAGCCACTACCACCGATTTCGCCATGCCCGCCGGGCCGAGCGAGTGATCGATAAACTCTTTTACTTCGCGGCCACGTTCGCCAATCAGACCGACGATCACCACCTGCGCATTGGTGCTGCGGGTGATCATGCCAAGCAGCACGCTTTTGCCCACACCCGAACCGGCCATTAAGCCGACGCGCTGGCCTTTACCGATGGTCAGCAGCCCGTTGATGGCGTTGACGCCCACATCCAGCGGTTCCGCCACGGCTTTACGCGTCAGCGGATGGATTTGTGTTGGCTGCGAAGGCAGCACATCATCGCCACCGAGCTTGCCTTTGCCGTCGATCGCTTCGCCCAGGCCGTTAACCACGCGCCCAAGCCAGCTTTCGCCAATCAGGATGTCGCTCTGTTTTTCCTGGGGAAAAACCCGGGCGCCAGCCATCAGCCCTTCCGGGCTTTTGAACGGCATCAGCCAGGTGACATCACGATCGAATCCCACCACCTGCGCGGCCAGCAGCGAGCCATCAGCCTGCTCTACGTTGCAGCGCTGGCCGACGGCTAAGCGGCAGCCGACGCTTTCCAGCAGGATGCCGTTAACGCGCACCAGCCGTCCGGCGACGCGCGCCAGCGGAATGTTTTCCAGCGATTGCAGTAGGTTGTTGAAGGATTGCGTCATGATGGTTCCTGTTGGTTTGGTGCGGCCTGTCCCTCACCCCAGCCCTCTCCCGCAAGCGGGAGAGGGAGCATATTGTCCCCTCTCCCTGTGGGAGAGGGTTAGGGTGAGGGCATCCAGCCGCAGCGCACTTACAAATTCTCCTGCAGCACACTCATGCACTGGCTCAAACGCTGATTGCAGCCGATATCCATCTCACTGGCATCGGTAACAATGCGGCACTCGCCGGGCTCCATTTCGCTATCAGCAACTAAGCCCCAGCTTTTCACCTTCTTCGGCTCCAGCTCTTTGATGCGGCTGAACTCTTCCGCATTCATCAACACCCGCAGCTGTTTTGGCCGCTCCGGCAAGCTGGTCAGCGCTTCATCCACCAGCGCCAGCAGCTGCGAAGGCTGCAATGCCAGCTCAACGCGGATCACCTGGCGCGTCACTTTCTCGACCAGCGCTAACAATTCGCTTTTGCGGCGCTCTTCGTGTTCATCCAGCTGCTGCTGCAACTGTCTGCTCAACGCATCCAGCGGCTCGCCGGCGCTTAAAAAGTGCTCCAGCGCCTGCTGCTTGCCGGCGTCAAAACCCTGCTGCTTACCTTCAGCACGCCCGCGCTCAACGCCTTCCTCATAACCCTGGCTGCTGCCCTGCTCTAAACCCTGAGCAAAACCATCGCTGATGCCCTGCTGAAAGCCATCCATCAGCTGCTGTTGCAGCGTCGCCGCATCAGCGGGCACGCCGGATTCGTCACCGCGCTGCCAGGCTTTGCGCAGCGGGGGAAACTGATGCAAACGCATCTGTTTGCTGGTCATCGCTTACTCCACCGTTTGTTCGCTAAACAGCTGAATCTGGATCTCGCCGCTTTCCGCCAGTTCACGCACGCGCGTCATGATCTCTTTGCGCACCTGCTCAATACGGCTGATCGGCACAGGACCGAGGCGCGAAGTGGTGTTCTGCAGCAGCTGCACCTGACGGCGCGGCATGGCATCGTAAATCGCCTGGCTCAACATCGGCTCGGTGCCTTTCAGCGCCACCGCCCATTGATCCATCGGCACCTCTTCTAGCAGACGCTGAAGTACCGCACTGTTCTGACGGCTGAGGATAAAGAACTCGTACATTTCGCTTTTCAGCTCATCCACCACCGCTTCATCACGCATTTCCAGCTGCGCCAGCAGCGCCTGCTGATTGCCGCTGATACGGTTAACGATGTTGGCGGCCTGACGCATGCCCTGCACTTTCGAACCGTGTTCCGATAACACCGCCACGCCGCGATCGATCAGGCGATCGAGCTCATCCACCACGTCGCGGTTGATGTCATCAAGACGCGCCACGCGATAGAGGATTTCGTCCTGACGCGATTCGTCGAGCTGCGCCAGCACGCCAGCGGCGACATCCGGCGGCAGGAAGGCGAGAAAGACCGCCTGCAACTGCAGATGTTCCTGGGCGATCATCGCCGCCAGCTGCGGCGTATCGACCCACTGCAACCGCGCCATACGGTGACGAATCTCATCGCCGTAGATGCCGTTGATTACGCTGCGGGCGATTTCACCGCCCAGCGCGCGTTCAAGGATGTTGCGCAGATAGCTGCGCGATGCGCCGTTAATGCCGCTTTGTTCGCGGTATTCCTGGAAAAAGTTGTTCATCGCCAGACGAGCATGCGTCAGCTTGACGCCATGCAGGCGCGCCATGGTTTCCGACAGGCGCAGCACTTCTTCACGGCTCATCTTGCTCATCACCTGCGCTGCGGCTTCTTCGCCGATGCTCAGCAGCACGATGGCGGCCTGCTCCAGACGCGAACGCACCTTGGTGGTCTGGTCGCTGCTTTTGCTATTTTTACTTTCTGTTGCTTCGCTCATTGCTGCTGATCCATTGTTTCAACACTTCGGCGACGCGATCGGTTTCGCTCTGCGCCAGGTTTTGGAGATGATTGATTTTGGTTTCGAGGCCAGAGCTCTGCGGCGGTAAGTTGTCATCGCCGTTAAAGCTGTTGCCAGGCAGTACCGGTGTATCGTCTTCCGCTTCGGCCACGGTGGCTGGCAGCGCAGTGCTGGCTTCAGACACCTCGTTGACGGCCGGCTGGCGCGCTACACGACGCATCATCGGCAGCAGACCAAACAGAATCACCAGCAGTGCCAGCAGACCAATGCCGCCGCGCTCCGCCCACAGCAGCGTGCTATCGCGTTCCCACCATGGCAGCGCATCTTCGGGTTGCACTTCCGGCTGATTAAAGGCCAGCAATGCCAGCGATAATTCATCCCCGCGCTCGCTATCGATACCGGCAGCTTTGGTCAACAAGGCGTTAATTTGCGTTTGGTTATCCGCCGTCCAGCCCTGCACCACCGCCGCGTTTTGATTCAGCACCACGGCCACGGTCAGTTTCTGCACCTGATAACCCTGATGTTTGATATGGCGGACATCGCGATCCCAGTTGAACTGGCGCTGTGCCTGATTACGCGAGGACAACTGCGGCTGCGCGTTGTTCTGCGCGGGCGCATTGGCCGGACGGTTGCTGAGCGAACCCGGAATACCGACCGCCAGCTGCTCGGTGGTGTTGTCCTGCGCCAGCTGCTCACTCGCCACACGCGGTTCGTTAAGGAAGCGTTCCTGCGTCTCTTCGACCTGGCTGAAGTCAACGCGCGGCACCACGCTTACGCGGAAGTTTTCATGTCCCAGCACCGGCACCAGCAGATTGGCGATGTTACGTTCCACCTGTTCACGCATCTGCTGCACCATCTCGCCGCTGTTACGCAGGCCGGTGCGGCCATTCAGCTGGTCAGCGATATTCGCCGACAGCAGCGCGCCTTTTTGATCGACCACGCTTACCAGTTCGGCCTTCATGCCCGGTACGCTGTTCGCCACCAGGCTCACCACCGCGCCAACCTGTTCGTCGCTGAGTTGACGACCATATTTCAGGCGCAGAACCACGGAAGCGGTGCTGTTCGGTTTATTGGAAAGGACAAACGAGCTGGTTTCCGAAATGCCGAGATGCACGCGGGCAAACTCAACGCTGTCCAGCGCCATGATGCTCTGCGCCAGTTCGCCTTCCATGCTGCGGCGCAGACGCACGTTCTGCACGAACTGGCTGCTGCCGAGCATCTCTTCTTTATCCATCAGCTCGTAGCCGTCAGGCGTGGCTGCGCGGATGCCTTTCGCGGCTAGCGCCATACGCGCCTTGGGCAAATCACCTTCGCGCACCAGCACCATGCCGCTGTCGGGCGCGACGCGATAATTCAGTCCTTCACCGCTCAGCGTGGCCACCACTTCGGACATCGGCAGGTTCTCCTGCGTGCCGAACAACGTGGTCCACTTGTTATTGCTCTGCCACAGCAGCGCCACGATCACCGCGGTGATTACCGCTGCAATCGCCGCCGGGAGCAGCCATTTTTTCACTATCGCCTGCAGGTTCGCAGGCAACAGCGCTTGTAATTTATCCAGCACGTCTCAACTCCATTTACATTGGGCTATTGATGACTTCATCGAAGCCCTGTTGCAGCTTGTTACGCACCTGCATCAGCGCCGAGAACGCCACACTGGCTTTCTGACTTTCGATCATCGCGCCACTCAAATCATCGCTCAGGCCCATATCGATGGCCGTTTGCTTCTGCGAAGCGACATGCTGCTGGCGGTCAACGCTGCCGACGGCACCCTTCAGCACATCGGTGAAACTCGGGGTGCTAAGCGAAGCCATTTGACCGGCTGGCGCGATTGGGCTGGTTTGTGCCTGCAGCTGCATACGTTGCATCTCGGCCATCATGTTGCCCTGCACGCCGATAGCGGGAAGTTTGTCTAACATTGCGTAGTTCTCTTTTATCAGGCGCAGCCGAGGTCAAAGCCCTGCTCGCGCATGGAGGCCAGTCGATAGCGCAGCGCGCGTGGAGTAATGCCAAGAAACTCGGCGGTTTTGGATTTGTTGCCCTGATGGCGTTTCAGCAAATCAAGGATGTACTGCGATTCGGCGCGACGACCATGACTCTTAATCTGGCATTCGTCGGCGTTGGCGGCGTCGCCCAGCTGCTGCACCATCACTTCTGGCAACAAGGTGGTGCTGACTTTCAGGTTGAAGCAGCCCGCGTGCAGATCGCCATCGGCGCACATAATCAGGCCGCGCTGCATGATGTTTTCCAGCTCACGCACGTTGCCCGGCCAGCTGTAATTTTCCAGCGCCTGGCGGCCACATTCGGTGATGCGCGGTTGGTGTTTAACGAAAGCCTTATATTTTTCGATAAAGCGTTCCGCCAAAGGCAGGATGTCTGCGGTACGTTCACGCAGCGGCGTGATGTGCATTGGCACCACCGACAGACGATAGAACAGGTCCTGACGAAAACGCCCTTCGGCGATCTCCACTTCCAAATCTTTATTAGTAGAAGCAATTAAACGGATATCGAGCGGAATCTTTTTATGGCTGCCGAGGCGCTCAACTTCCTGCTCCTGTAATACACGCAGTAATTTAACCTGCAGCGCTAATGGCATATCACCGATTTCATCCAGTAATAATGTGCCACCGTTGGCTAATTCAAATTTACCTGGCTGGCTACTGACCGCGCCGGTAAACGCGCCTTTTTCATAACCGAATAAAATCGCTTCCAACATATTTTCTGGAATCGCCGCACAGTTAACACCGACATAAGGTGCCGAAGCGGGAAATGCGTGTTGATGGATATACTTCGCCACACACTCTTTACCGGTGCCAGTTTCACCGGTAATTAATACCGGCACATTGAATTTTGCTACACGTTGCGCCAGTGCAAACAGATTCACACTCGATGAAGCCTGAGCGATAAAACGATCATCATTATTCTTTTGCATTGAGTCAGCCATATTCATAATGAAAAATTTCCTGAACACCGAGTAAGAGGCTCATCTATATAAGGAGAAGAGTTGCCTTTATTACGTATGACATTTCATACGTTTTCCGAAGGTGAAAGCCAGACTATTCGTTATTAAGAATCGGCTTATCTCAAGCCAGGTAAAGATGTCGAATTGCTGGTTCCGCCTGTGTTGTGCGCTGAGTATACGTATCGGACTATTCCTAGCTAGCATCTTCGCAATATTAAAACATTAATCTATATTTATTAGTAACTTAACAAATTTAATTAATCTTAATTGCCGTTTTCAATTAATGGATTAATAAGTTTTCGCATCTTGTTTTAATCAGACAGAAACGTTTTAATTTGCACCAGAGAAAACATCTCGCTTAAAAAGATTAGAAGATTCCTATATCAGCAAATTCTTGAGATTTAAGACGTGACTGATAAGGAGAATCGCCAGCGGGATCGCATTCATTCTATTAAAGACAGGTTCGCCCTGACAGACGGAAGCATGAAGATGCGCACGAAATCCAATCGGATGAGAATTTATACCCCAGAAAATCAGCCTGAGCTGATGAAACTGGAAGTCAATAAACTCGGTCGCCCTTATCACAAGGTGCCGAAAGTATTTAAAGATAATAGCGATCGCTTAGACGCCAAGCTGGGTATCTATTTTCTGAAGAAGTTTCGTGTCGATGTCAGTTTGCGCGATATGCAATTTCAGATGGATTGTGCGGTTAAACAAGCCACCATTTTCAGCAGTGAATTGGGCAACCTGGCGTTTCGCCTCGACCGCACCTTATTGCTGAATATATTGCACGACTATTACGGTTTATCTCGCGATGACCAGCATGAGTTAACCGCCGATAATTTTCCGGTCACTAAAACGGAAGAGCGTCTGCAAATGAAACTGGCCAGCGAGCTGGTGCATTTAATTTGCGGTGACGAGTTATTTACCGAAGCGCTGACCATTAAACCGGACCCGGCATCGTTATTAACGCAATGGTCTTACCGCGTGGATTTTTTCCTCGACGGTTACAGCAACGGCAATTTCTCGCTGCTGCTGGATGCCGCGCACGTTGACCGTTTACTCAGCACGCTGCGCCAACCTGCGGAGGCGAATCGCAACACGCCGGTGCCAACCAGTCCGCACAGCTTTAAGCAGCTGCCGGTGCGCCTGCGTGGGCGCTTGGCCACGCTGCCAATGACGGTAGCGGACCTGGCGCGTCTGAAGCCTGACGATGTACTGCCTTTTGCCATGAATGACCGCATTCCACTGCTGGTGGGCGATCAACCGCTGTTTAGCGCCGTAATCTGCGAAGAGCGCGGCAAACTCTTTTTCTCCGAATTCAGTGACCGTACGAGTGAATAACATGAGCGATTTAAACGATTTAGCCACTGCGCTGGACCTCGATTTTAACCTGGAAAACCAGCCTGAAACCACCGAAGTGGCCGAGCCCGCAGCAGCAGTAACGCGTGACGCGCCGCGCAATCTGGCGCTGTTCAGCCGCATTCCGGTGACGCTGACGCTGGAAGTGGCGTCGGTTGAGATCTCTCTCGCCGACCTGATTGGTGTGGGCAACGATTCGGTCATCGAACTGGATAAACTGGCCGGTGAACCGCTGGACGTGAAAGTGAACGGCATTCTGTTTGGTAAAGCCGAAGTGGTGGTGCTGAACGATAAATATGGCCTGCGCCTGATTGAGTTCAACAACAGCGATCTTAGCGAACTGGCGGGCTAATAATGATGCGCAATTCCGGCTGGATTAAAGGAGGGCTGGCGCTGGCTGGCCTGCTGCTGGTGCCTTCACTGGCACTGGCAGAACAGAACGGACTGCCGTTGTTCTCTGCTGTGCCCTCCGCCAATGGCGGCCAGGAGTACAGCGTAAAAGTTGAAATTCTGATTCTGATGACGCTGCTCGGCTTGCTGCCGATCATGATGCTGATGATGACCTGTTTTACCCGCTTTATTATTGTGCTGGCGCTGCTGCGTCAGGCGATTGGCCTGCAGCAGAGCCCGCCGAACAAAGTCCTGACCGGCATCGCGCTGGTGCTGACGCTGCTGGTGATGCGTCCGGTGTGGACCAACGTTTATGACAACGCGGTTGTTCCTTATCAGAACAATGAGATCAGCCTGCAACAGGCGCTGAGCACCGGTCAGGTGCCGCTGAAAAAGTTCATGCTGTCGCAAACCCACAGCACCTCGCTGGCGCAGATCATGACTATTGCGAACGCGACCGGCGAGCCGGAAGCGCAGGATCTCACCATCATCGCGCCGGCCTTTGTGCTGAGCGAGCTGAAAACCGCCTTTAAAATTGGCTTCATGATCTACATCCCGTTCCTGGTGATCGACCTGATCGTCTCCAGTATTTTGATGGCGATGGGGATGATGATGCTGTCACCGCTGATTGTTTCGCTGCCGTTCAAACTGATTCTGTTTGTGCTGTGTGACGGTTGGTCGCTGGTTGTCGGCACGCTGACGCAGAGCGTACAGGGGCTGGGATTATGATGAATATCGACGTCGCTGGCGACATTCTGGCGCAAGGTCTGAAGCTGGTGCTGATGATCTCCGCCGTGGCCATCGTACCGAGCCTGATTACCGGCCTGCTGGTGAGTATTTTCCAGGCCACCACCCAGATCAACGAACAGACGCTGAGCTTTCTGCCGCGTCTGATTATGACGCTGCTGGTGCTGGTGTTTGCCGGTAAATGGATGCTGACGCAGCTGATCGATTTCACCCAGCTGATCTTTCAGCAAGCCGCGCAGCTAGTAGGCTAACGATGGATATCGCCATCAACGACCTGATCCAACCGATCTTCGCGCTGTGGCTGCCTTTCGTGCGCATCTATGCCTTTATGCACTTTTGCCCGCTGCTGGATAACCGGGCTTTTTCACGCAAGGCCAAACTCGGTCTGGCGCTGCTGCTGAGCATTATTATGACGCCGATGCTGGCGCATAACGTGGTGCTGCGTGACCTGATGTCGGTGCAGAGTTTGATTCTGACCGGCGAACAAATTCTCTGGGGCTTCCTGTTTGGCCAGATGCTGTGGTGGACCTTCTGGGCGCTGCAGACGGCAGGCAATATTTTGTCGATGAACATGGGCCTCGGCATGGCGGTGATGAACGATCCGGCCAGCGGCAGTTCCACCATGGTGATTTCACAGATTATTCAGGTGTGGGCTGCGCTGCTGTTCTTCAGCATGGATGGGCATTTGCTGCTGATGTCGATTCTCTTTACCGGCTTTACCTACTGGCCGATTGGCCAGGCGATTAATGAGATTTCCCTGCGCACGCTGTCGGGCGGCGTTGGCTGGATCTTCAGCGGCGCGCTGCTGCTGGCGATGCCTACGGTGATCATCATGATGCTGGTGCAAGGCGTATTTGGCCTGCTGAACCGCATTTCACCGACGCTGAACCTGTTCGCGCTGGGCTTCCCGATCAGCATGCTGTTCGGCCTGTTCTGCTTCACCTTGCTGATTGGCAATGTCGGCAGCCACTACCTTGAGCTCACTAATCAGGTGCTCGGCATGCTGGAAAAAATGAGGAGCTACTGATGGCCGATGCAGGAACAGGCGATAAGAGCGAAAAACCCAGTCCGGGGAAACTGCGCAAAGCGCGTGAGAAAGGCGACATTCCCCGCTCTAAAGAGGTGAACCTGGCGGTCAGTCTGGTGATGGCGCTGGTGATGATGGGTCTGTTTTTTCCCTATTACCGGGAGTTAATCCAGGCGTCGTTTCAGGCGGTAAGCCAGATGGCCGATCGCATCCAGGATGACGGCGCGCTGCACCAGTTCATGCTGACGCAGGTGCTGATCATCATGAAATTTATCGCCACGCTGATCCCAATCCCGTTCGCCGCCGCCATTTCAACGCTGGTGCCGGGCGGCTGGATCTTTGTACTGACACGTATTAAGCCGGATCTTAAAAAACTCAGCCCGATCAGCGGCGTGAAGCGCATGTTCTCGATGCAGCACTACGTTGATGTACTGAAGATGATCGCCAAGTGTTTGCTGATCCTCGCGCTGTTGTGGAGCACCATCAAAGGCAACCTGACCGAGATGATGGGTCTGCAAGGCTTGTTTTTACGCGACTCCATCCATCAGGGGCTGCAACTGTTCGAGTCGATGATGCGGCTGTTTATCATCACCATCGTGCTGTTCGCGGTGATCGACTTACCGCTGACCAAATTCTTCTTCACGAAAAAAATGAAGATGTCGAAGAAAGAGGTGCGCGATGAGCACAAGAACAACGAAGGAAATCCGCAGGTAAAAGGCCGTATTCGTAACCTGCAACGTCAGATGGCGATGGGCCAGATTAACAAGCAAGTACCGCTGGCGGATGTGGTGATCACCAACCCAACGCACTTCGCGGTGGCGCTGAAATACGATCCGAAAAAAGCCGCCGCACCGTACGTGGTAGCTAAAGGTGTTGATGACGTCGCGCTCTATATTCGTAGCGTGGCCGGTAAACACAAAATTGATGTGGTGGAGTTTCCGCCACTGGCGCGTGCTGTTTATCACAGCACGCGTATCAACCAACAAATTCCTGCAGCCCTGTTCCGTCCGATTGCACAGGTGCTGACTTACGTGATGCAACTGCAAACCTGGCGCACCGGTCAGGGTGAAAAACCTCGGCTGGATACCCAACTGCCGAACTTAGATGAGGTAATGAAAGCTCATGAGCCAACTTAAAACGCGCCAGTTCACACAACTGCTGCGCCAGGCCCACATCGGCGTGCCAGTGCTGCTGCTCAGCGTGCTGGCGATGGTGATTTTGCCGCTGCCGCCGATTGTGCTGGACGTGTTATTCACCTTTAACATCGTGCTGGCGATCATGGTGCTGCTGGCGAGCGTGAACAGTAAACGCCCGCTGGATTTCTCCATCTTCCCAACCATTTTGCTGATCACCACGCTGATGCGTCTGACGCTCAACGTGGCTTCAACGCGCGTGGTGCTGCTCGACGGTCACGAAGGCGTCGGCGCCGCCGGTAAGGTGATTGAAGCCTTCGGTAACGTGGTGATTGGCGGTAACTTCGTCGTCGGCTTTGTGGTGTTCATCATCCTGATGATCATCAACTTTGTGGTGGTGACCAAAGGTGCTGAGCGTATCTCCGAAGTATCGGCGCGCTTTACCCTCGATGCGTTGCCGGGCAAACAGATGGCGATCGATGCCGATCTGAATGCCGGTTTGATCAATCAGGAACAGGCCGGTCTGCGCCGTAAAGATGTCGCCAACGAAGCTGACTTCTACGGCGCGATGGACGGTGCCTCGAAGTTCGTGCGCGGAGATGCTATCGCCGGGATCATGATCCTGATGATCAGCGTGATCGGCGGGATTTTGATCGGCGTGTTCAAGCACGGTTTACCGGCGGGACAAGCGTTCGAACAGTATGTCCTGCTGACCATCGGTGATGGTTTGGTGGCGCAGATTCCATCGCTGCTGCTGTCGACCGCAGCGGCGATTATCGTGACGCGCATCAGTGACGGCGCGGACATGGGCGATGACATCAAGTCACAGCTGCTGGCACGTCCGGGCACGCTGTATACCGCCGCCGCCGTGATGTTTGTGCTGGCGATTGTGCCGGGCATGCCGCATCTGGTGTTCCTGATCTTTTCCGCTATGCTGCTGTTCGCTGCCTGGCGTCAAAGCCGTGGCGTGAAAGCGCCGACGCAAGATCACCACGATATGGAAGCGATCAACCAGGCGCTGACGCAGCCGGAAGATCAGCCCGCCATCGGTTGGGACAATATCCCGATGGTTGAGCCGATCGGCCTGAATCTCGGCTATAAGCTGGTGACGCTGGTGGATAAAGGTAAAGGTGCGCCGCTGACGCTGCGTATGCGCGGCGTGCGACAAGTGGTGTCGGAAACCAGCGGCGTGCTGCTGCCGGAAATCGCCCTGCGCGAGGATTTCCACCTCAAGCCGGCGCAGTATGCGATCAAGATCAACGGCGTACGTACTGCCGTCGGTGAAGTGCATGCCGATCGTCTGATGGCGATCCCAACGCCGGAACAGTACGGTGAAATCGATGGGGTATTGGATACCGATCCGGCTTACGGCATGGCGGTGACGTGGATTCTGCCCGAGCAGAAAGCCAAAGCGCTGAATCTGGGTTATCAGGTAGTGGATTGCGCCAGCGTGGTGGCTACGCATGTGAATAAAGTGGTGCGCGAGAACCTGCCCGAGCTGTTTAACTACGATGACATTACCCAGCTGCATCAGCGTCTGGCGAACGTGGCGCCTAAGCTGTCGGAAGATGTGAATGCGGCGGTGAACTACAGCTTGCAGTTGAAGGTGTATCGCCTGCTGCTGAACGATCAGGTGTCGCTGAAAGACATTACTACTATCGCCACAACGTTGCTGGAGAGCGCGGCGATTACCAAAGATCCGATTCTGCTGACTTCCGATGTGCGCTTCGCCCTGCGTCGCGCCATGGTGGCGGCGATTGCGCCAGACAACAAACCATTGTCGGCTTATACGCTGGAGAACAGCCTGGAGAACCTGCTGCTGGCGGCGCTGAATCAGGCGCAGCAAGCCGGTAAAGTGGCGCTGGATAGCTTCCCGGTTGATCCAAATATCCTGACGCAGCTGCAGAGCACGCTGCCGGTGATGATGGAGCAGCTGAAAGCGCAGAACCTGACGCAAGTGCTGCTGGTGACGCCGCAATTGCGTCCGCTGATTGCGCGCTACGCCCGTCTGTTTGCTAATGGCTTGAATGTGCTGTCGTATAACGAAGTACCGGATGATGCGAATTTGCAGATTGTGGGGCAGGTAAGTTAGATCGTGCTGGCTGTACCAGATCGTGCTCGCTGTCCCAGATTGTGCTCGCTGTCCCCCATCCCGGCCTTCCCCCGCTTGCGGGGGAAGGAGATGCTGCCACATGCAGCTTCAGAACTAACATATGGCAGCATCTTCCTCCCCCATTTATGGGGGAGGACCGAGGAGGGGGACACCGAGCACAGACCGAGGAGGGGGACACCGAGCACGAGCGAAATCTAACAGCGAGCCCCCCCAGCACTATCCCATCAACGCCGCCATAATCACCGCAAAAACCGCGCCCGACTCGAGCATCACCTCATGATTCCAAAATCTCAGCACGCGCCAGCCATGTCTATTCAACCGTTGCGTGCGTTCATCGTCATATCTGACGTTTTCACCATGTTGCGATCCATCGAGTTCAATCACTAGCCGTTTCTCCAGGCAGGCAAAATCCAAAATATACGGGCCGAAAGGATACTGGCGGCGAAATCGCATACCGCCACATTGTCTGGCACGCAGCAGAGACCAGAGCTTTCGCTCTGCTGGCGTCATGTTATTTCTCAACTCCTTAGCGCGCAGCACATGATGTCGCATGGTTATTCATCCTGAAAAAGCGCATCTTGTTCCCGGTATGACTCCATCTCAACGTGTGCAGTGCAATCTTGAGCAATACATCCCAACTGTTATAAAAAAACACACCAAATCTGTCTCTAATTCGCTTCACTGTTATGTGCTTTACTGGCAGGCAGTGATAATTAGAGGTGAACAATGGACGCGATCAAACAAATCCTGCTCGACGAAATCGCCACGCTGAACCGTGAGGGACAGCGCGATAATTTGCCGCGCTTTAGCTTTTCCTTCCTCAAAACCCATCCGGGGCTCTGGGCCATCATGTATCTGTGTTACGCGCTGTGCGTGGCGCTGATCTTCTCTACCGACATGCTCGGCTGGCCAGCCTTCTGGTTTGCCACGGTGTTTGTGGTGGTGATGAGCGTGCTGATGCTGATGGATATCAACCCGAAATATCGCTTCGAAGATATCGATACGCTGGATCTGCGCGTGTGCTACAACGGCGAGTGGTATTACGTGCAGCCGGTTTCTCAGCAGGCGCTGGACAAAATTCTCGATAATCCGCACACGCCGGATCGCGTGCGCAGCGGCATTGATCGCCTGATGAAGCAGAAAGGTGAAGTGGATTTCTACGACGTCTACTATCTCACCTGGGGCCACCAGCAGGCGGCCCAGGTTTAACCGTTCAGCTCGCCAATCAGTTTTCCCAACGTCTCGACCGCCGCCTCGGCACGGGCATCCCACGGCCAGGCGGTGTTGAAGCGGAAACAGTGGCTGAAGCCTTCGCTGCTGGAAAATAGCTGGCCGGGGGCGATGCTGATTCCCTGCTGCAAGGCTAAATGATAGAGCTCCGTGGTGTTGATCTGCGCCGGCAGCGCCACCCACAGGAAATAGCCGCCCGGCGTATCGCTGATGCTGGCATCGGCAGGCAGCACGCGGCGCAGCGCTTGTTGCGCCAGCTGTTTACGCTTTGCCAGCGTCTGCCTTAGCTTCTTCAAATGCGTATCGTAACTGCGCGTGCTGAGGAAATCGGCCAGCGCCAGCTGCATCGGCGCGCTGGTCGACAGCGTGCTCATCAATTGAATGCGCTGCACACGCTGCGCATGACGTCCGGCAGCCACCCAACCGACACGAAATCCCGCCACCAGATTCTTCGAAAAACTGCCGCAGTGCAGCACGTTGCCATCGCGATCAAAGGCTTTGGCCGGCAGCGGTTTGTCATGGCCTTCATACAGATCGCCATACACATCGTCTTCAATCATCGCCACGTTGTAGCGCGCCAGCAGCTCCACCAGCTGCTGCTTGCGCTCGGCGCTCAGGGTAAAGCCGAGCGGATTTTGCCGGTTGGTCATCAGCCAGCAGGCTTTAACTGGCCAGCGCTGCAGCGCCTGCTCCAGCTCCTGCAAATCCATGCCGTGTTCCACATCGCTGGCGATGGCAATCGCATTCAGCTTGAGGCGTTCAATCGCCTGTAGCGCGCCATAAAAAGAAGGGTTTTCGAGGATCACCCAATCGCCGGGTTCGGTTACGGCTTGCAGGCTGAGATTGAGCGCTTCCATCGCGCCGTTGGTGATGACGATGTCATCCGGCGACAGCGTAATGCCCTGCTGCGCATAGCGCTGCGCCAGAATTTTGCGCAGCGCTTCATTGCCTGGCGGCAGGTTGTTGAGCGCATCGGTGGGCTTTAAGTTGTGTGAGACTTTCACCAGCGAGCGCATCAGCTGGCGCTGCGGGAAGAGTTCGGGATCGGGAAAGGCCGAGCCAAACGGCATGATGGCGGGATTGCGCGTGGCTTGCAGCACGTCAAACACGAAGCTGTTGGTATCCGCCTGATCGGTTTTGCCGATCTCCTGCGTGGGCAGGCGCGGACGACTTTCGGCGGCGCGCGGCGCCACGTAATAGCCCGATTGCGGCTTTGAGACGATCCAGCCCTGACTCTCCAGCACTTCATAGGCGTGCATCACCGTCATCAGGCTTAATCCGCTCTGCTCCGCCTGCTGGCGTAGCGACGGCAGTTTTTCGCCCGGCGGCCAGATGCGCGCCTCGATTTGCGTGCGAAGCTGCTCCACCAACTGCTGATATTTCGCCACCCGAACTCCGATGTAGAGGATTTGGCGGCTAGTTTCCCTCACCCTAACCCTCTCCCGCAAGCGGGAGAGGGAATGATTAGAGGGTGCAACTCTGCCGCAAGCGGGAGAGGGAATGAATAGAGGGTGCAGATCTCACGCAAGCGGGAGAGGGAATGAATAGAACGTGCAAAGTGCTGGATCGGCTCCTTCTCCCGCTGGCGGGAGAAGGTTGGGATGAGGGAAAGCGTTTCCCGGTTAAGGCATGCGCTCCAGCTCTAACTCTTCCTCATAAAAATTCGGCAGTTCGCCAATGCGTTCCGGCGGGACCGGTTTGCCCAGCAAGTAGCCCTGCAAGGTATCGCAGCCCAAACCGGTGAGGAACGCCTGTTGATCCTGGGTTTCTACCCCTTCGGCAACCACTTTCAGATGCAGCGACTGCGCCAGCGCGACAATGGCGGAGACGATGGTGGCATCTTCCGAATGCGCTTGCAGTTCATTAACAAAGGCGCGATCGATTTTCAGCTCGCTGGCCGGTAAACGCTTGAGATACAACAAGCTGGAATAGCCGGTACCGAAATCATCAATTGACGCCTTCACACCCATGTTGGTGAGTTCGGTAAGAATACGCACGCTCTCTTCCGGATCGCGCATCGCCGTGGTTTCGGTCACTTCTAGTGTTAACAGCTCAGCCGGAATCTGGTGCTGCGCCAGCGCCTCGGTAACGGTTTCCACCAGGTTATTCTGCTCAAACTGCAGCGCCGAGAGGTTAACCGCCACCGACCAGTGCGGATGGCCCTGCAGATGCCACGAACGCAGCTGGCGACAGGCTTCGTTGATCACCCAGTTGCCGATGTTAATGATCATGCCGGTCTTCTCCGCCATCGGCAGGAAGGCGTCCGGCGCCAGCAGACCGCGTGAAGGATGCTGCCAGCGCAGCAGCGCTTCAAAGCCAAGGATCGGGCCGCTCGGCGCGCAGTATTTTGGCTGATAAAACAGGCGTAACTCTTCATTATCCAGCGCTTGCCACAGATCGTTATTCAGCTGCAATTGCGACTGCGCCAGCGTGTTCATTGACGGCTGGAAGAAGGTGTAACCGTTGCGACCGTTGTTTTTGGTGTGATACATAGCGGCATCGGCGTTGAACATCAGCTCGCGCTCATCTTTGCCATCACCAGGATAAACCGCAATACCGATACTCAGCGATACCACCAGCTCATAGCGCGAGATGTCGAATGGACGATCCACTGCTTTCACCAGCGTATCGGCGACGGCTGCGGCATCGTTAGGATCATCAATTTCCAGCAGCAGCACAAATTCATCGCCGCCCATGCGCGCCAGCGTGTAGTGCCCTTTCATCTGGTCGGTCATGCGCTCGGTGACGCCAATCAGCAGGTTGTCGCCAACGTGGTGACCAAAAGCATCGTTCACCGCTTTAAAGCCGTCGAGATCCATAAACATCAGCGCAAACTGCGATTTCTCACGGTTGGCTTTATTGATCGCTTGTTCGAGGCGATCTTCTAACAGAATACGGTTAGGTAAGCGTGTCAGGTTATCGTGCAGCGCCAGCTGGGCCAGTTCGCGGTTGGCTTCCGCCAGCGAGTGGGCGAGGATCGACGTGCGCGCCTGCAGACGTGCATCGAGCATTGAGACCAGCAAGGTAATGCCGAGGATCGCCAGCGTCACCACCGTCACCACCACTGCCAGCCAGTTGCTGTTCACGCCCATGTGCGTCGCATGGCTCTGCATCGGGAAGTCGGCCGCCGCCATGCCGGTATAGTGCATGCCGGCAATCGCACAGCCCATCACCACCGATGCGCCTAAACGCAAGACGGTAACGCGGCCGTGGCCTTCGCGCAGGTTAAACGCCAGCCAGAGCGCGGCGCCCGAAGCCACCAGCGCAATCGCCACCGATGCCGCCACCCAACCCCAATTCCAGGTGATGCCGGGCGCAAACATCAGCGCCGCCATGCCGATGTAGTGCATGGCCACCACGCCGGAACCCAGCACCACAGCGCCTCCGCACAGTCGCGGCCACGGCAAGGTCGGCGTTGAGCACACCAGCCACAGCGCAAAAACCGAGGCTAATACCGCCACCACCATTGAAGTGACGGTGAGCGTGGGATCGTAGCTCATTACCATGTCGAGGCTCATCGACAGCATGCCGATGAAGTGCATCGCCCAGATGCCGACGCCCATAGCGAATCCACCGCCGAATAACCAAACCAGCGCCACCTTGCCAGTTGAGGAAGCCACGCGTCCTGCCATATCCAGCGCAGTAAACGAAGCCAGCATCGCCACCAGAATCGAGACGATGACGGTAAACGAGTCGTACGAAGTCACTAACATAGTGATTTCCCAAGTTAAAGCCGGTGTAAGTCAGCTGTGGTGTTGTTGTTAAAAGTGAGATCTATTGGTTTTATTGTAGGAATTATCGGCAGAGTGCCTGCCGATCTGAGTTTTTGAACGATGAAACCTTCCGATGGGGAAGAAACTAAAAATTGTTTATTGCGCGCCAGCCAGCGGCACCACGTTATCGGTAAACGCCAGCGGCACCGTAAGCGCAGCGGTGAATTCACCGATGCGATCGGCTGGCGTGGGCTTGCCAAGTAGATAACCTTGCAGCGTGTCGAAGCCTAAACCGGTGAGCAGACGCTGCTGCTCTTCGGTCTCGACGCCTTCCGCCACCATACGCAGGTTGAGCGTTTGTGCCAGCGTCAACATGGCGGTCACTACCGTGGCGTCTTCGCTGCCGGCACGCAAACTGTTGATAAAGGCGCGGTCGATTTTCAGCTCGCTGGCTTCGAGGTGTTTCAAATGCAGCAAGTTGGCGTAGCCGATGCCGAAGTTATCGATCGCCACTTTCACCCCGAGACGATGCAGTTCGGCAATGCGCTGCTGGCTGAACTGCGGATCGCGCATGGCGATGTTCTCGGTAATTTCCAGCATCAACGCCCCGTCAGGGATCTGATGGCGCTGCAACGCCTGGCGTACGCTGTCAATCAAATCGCGCTGCTGGAACTGCAAAGCGGAGAGATTGACCGACACTGTCCAGTCGCCGTTGCCTTCATCGTGCCACTGCTTCAGCTGGCGGCAGGCTTCATTAATCACCCAGTTACCCAGCGCGACAATTTGCCCGGTTTTCTCGGCGCGCGCCAGGAACATATCTGGCATTAGCAGCCCGCGACGCGGATGCTGCCAGCGCAGCAGCGCCTCGAAGCCCATTAATACGGTGCCACCCGCGCGGAATTTTGGCTGATAGAACAGCCGCATCTCCTGATACTCCAGCGCGTTCCACAGATCGTTGGCCAGCGCCAGCTGATGCTGTGCCACCGCGCTCATTGCCGGTTCAAACAGGCACCAGCCGTTACGGCCGCTGTGTTTGGTGTGATACATGGCGGAGTCGGCGTTGAACATCAGCTCCTGCTGGCTGCGGCCGTGCAGCGGGAAGATGACAATGCCGACGCTTAAGGAGACGCGCAGCGAATAGCGATCGAGATCGAAAGGCGCATCAATCGCCTGTACCAGCCGCTGTGCCAGTTTGGTGGCCTGATGCAGATGGAATTGCGGACACAGCAGTACAAATTCATCGCCGCCCAGACGCGCCAGCAGAATCTCTTCACTGAGTTCATCCCGCAAACGATCGGCAACGGCAATCAGCAAGCGGTCGCCGACGTGATGGCCCCATGTGTCGTTAATGGCTTTGAAACCATCGAGATCCATAAACATCAGCGCGAAGTTGTCATCCTGCAGCGTCGCCTGCTTGATTTCCGTGGTGAGCTGCTGCTCCAGCATCACGCGATTCGGCAGCGATGTGAGGTTGTCATGCAGCGCCAGCTGGCGCAGCTCGCTGTTGGCGCGCTTGAGTTTGGCGGCGAGACGCGCGGCGCGCAGCTGCGCATCCAGCATCGAGATCAGCAACATTAGCCCCAGAATGCTCAGCGTGATGATAGTGACCCACACCGCCATTCCCTCTTCGCTGGCGCCATGATGTTGCATGCTTACCGGCATAACGAATTCTGCTGCCGCCATGCCGGTGTAGTGCATGCCGGCAATCGCAATGCCCATCACCAGCGCCGCGCAGGCGCGCAGTAACAGCAGGCTTTCGCCTTGCCGCAGATGAAACGCCAGCCACAACGCCGCGCCTGATGCTGCGTAGGCAATCAGCACCGAGAGCGCCACCAGCGGCAAATTCCAGTTAATCGGGGTGGCAATCATCAGCGCGTTCATACCGAGGTAATGCATGACAATGATGCCGCTGCCCATGATCAGCGTGCCGCGCACTAAGCGGCGTCGGGTGAGATGGCTGCCTTGTACGCCCTGCGCGAAAGCGAAGATGGCGGTGACAATCGCCACCAGCAATGAGATGGCGGTGAGCTCGACGTCGTAGCGCATGGTCATCGGCATCATCATCGCCAGCATGCCAATAAAGTGCATCGCCCACACGCCGATGCCCATCGCGGTGCCCCCGCCGATTAACCACAGTTTTGCCAGACAGCCGCGAGAAACGGCCACACGCCCGGCGGTATCCAGCGCGGTAAAGGCGGCAATGAAGGCCACGATCAGTGAAACGGTAACCAGAACGCTATCCCAGGTAACCAGCAGCATGTGCGCTCCTAAACTCCACCCGCTGCGCAGCAGGTGCGGTGTCGTCAAATTAATACAAGGATGATAAAGCGCCGTTCAAGGGCGATTAATGACCGCCTGCGGCGAAGTTCAACAAAAAGTCGTTCCAGACAAATCTGGAGTGGTCGTGCGGATTTTTTTTATTTTCATCGTCAGTCTTTAAGAGAAAAATTAATAATATCTGATTAATGCACGAACATAACATTGAACCGAAGCGCGCGGTAGAGGGAGAAATCATCGGCTGTTTAGTTTTTTTAACTGGTCCTCACCCCTTGTTATTACTGAGTTATCGGCGAAAAGTGTGAATTGATTAGGGAAAAATTGAACCCCAGCCGCACAAGGCGCTAAATGCTGATCTATAGTAAAGAAAACTGATATAAATCATTAATCCACCATCTAGGAATTTTCTTAGATGGCAGGCGCTTACGCTGTATGTCCGATGCGGGCTTTAGTTTCATTTTTGCGGTCTTTCATAAAGTAATAACCAGGTGAAAAAGCACTGACCTTGGATAATCAGTAAGGAATGATTATGAAACTCAAGCTTTTTCTTTTAGCTGCTGCGGGCCTGTCCACGGCATTTCCCTCCATGGTAGCGGTAGCTGCCACCACCGGTATCATTAACGCCACATTGACGTTAACCACCGGTTGCCTGGTTAATGGATCATCCTCCACCACCGGGGTTAACTTCGGTACCCTGAACTTCGGTAGCAGTGCCGCAACATTTGATACGCTCAATGCGACTTTAGTCGGATCGATAGGTAATGGTATTTTTGTCCGCTGCACCACCAACCAGCCCTATAGCATTCAGGTCACCAGCAGTAATACCGCGCCGACCACGGTTTATGGCACCGCATCCGGTTCGCCACGTTATCTGATCCTCGGTTCTGATAACACGCAAGGCATTACGTATACGCTGTATAGCGACTCGGCATATAGCACTGCCATCGCCAATAACGCCAGCCTCGCGCCAAGTGGGACGACCGATCCGCAACTCGGTACTAACTATGCGGTTTACGGTCGTGTTATAGGCGGCGGCTTTAACGCAGTCATTCCGGCGGGCACTTATACCGATACAATTAACGTCTCCGTGACTTACTGAACTCTATGTTGAGTACTACCCGGTGGCTGTAAAGCGGTCATCTGCGGCGATTGCTGGCTGTTTGTCGCTGTTGCTGTGGAGCTCAGGCGTGTGGTGCATCACCACCAGCTCGGCCACATTTCAGGTATCCGCATCGATCGTTGCGGGTTGCGTTATCTCCGGTACCAATACCGGGGTTTTCGGCACGCTTAATTTTGGTACGCAATCTGGCGTGGCTTCCAGCAGCGTCAGCGCCAGCTATGTGCAAAGCACCACCATCACGCTTGCCTGCACGCCAGGCACTGCCCTGAGTATGAGCATCAACGGCGGCAGTAATTACACCTCCACGCGCAATCTCAAACACACCAGTAATACCAATACCGTGGCCTACAGCCTGTATACCAATGCGGCACACACCACGGCCATTCCGGTAAACAGCCCGATGGCGCTGAGTTACAGCAATGCCAACAACATCACTTTGCCGATTTACGGCTTATTAACGCTGCCCGGCCCCACGCGCGCCGGGACTTATACCGACACCTTAACCGTCACGCTGAGTTGGTGATGGAGTCAATAAGAAGGATGAATGATGATGAACCTGCGCGCCCTGATTCTGTTGTTATTTGTGGCCCTAACGCCTGCGGTACACGCCGCCAATTCGCTGATGGTGTGGCCGATCGACCCGGCGATTGATCCGCAAGACAAAGCCAGCGAGTTGTGGCTGGAGAATCGCGGCAATGCCACCACCATGATGCAGGTGCGCATCTTCAGCTGGCTGCAGGTCAACGGTCAGGAGCAGTATCAAACCCAGCAGCAAGTAGTGGCGAGCCCGCCGATGGTGCGACTTGAACCAGGGCAGAAGCAGCTGGTGCGTCTCATCAAGCAAACCGCGCCCGATGCCGGACGTGAAATGTCGTATCGCGTACTGCTGGATGAGATCCCCACACCGCGCACGCCTGGCGAGAATCAGGCCGGACTGACTTTCCAGATGCGCTATTCGGTGCCGCTCTTTGTCTACGGCAACGGCGTAACGCGTGACACGGCAAAACCGCAGCTGAGCTGGCAGGAAGTGAACAGCGGCGGCAAACGCTGGCTGGAGCTGACCAATCGCGGCAACGGCCACGCGCGGTTAAGCAACGTCACCATTGGCGGCCGCAAAATAGGTAACGGCTTGCTGGGTTATGTGCTGGCCAACAGCAGCTATCGCTGGCCGTTGACCAGTAGCGTGAGCGGTGCGATGTCCGCAGACATGAATAAAGGCCACTGGAGCAGCGCTGCCGCACGTTGATGAAGTTAACGCCGCACCCCTGCGCACTGGCCGTTGCCAGCGTGCTCTGTATCAGCCCGATGAGCAGCAGTGCGGAGACTTTTTCCGAACTGCCACCGCCGCCTGCGCTGCAGAACAATGCCAGCGGCCAACAGTACATGCTGGAACTGGTGGTAAATCAGGCCGAACGTGGCGATATCGTGCCGGTTGAACGTAAAAATGGCGACTTCTGGATTAGGCGCGGCGATCTGCAACGCCTCGGCATTCCGGAAGAGAAGCTGCAAGGGCAGCAGATCGATGTGAATAAAATAAGCGATGCGAAAGTGGAGTATGACGAACGACGCCAACGACTATTACTGACGGTGCCGCCCGCGTGGCTGCCAGCACAGACTATCGGTCAACAGCAGCAAAACGCACCCCGCTTTCCCGGACGCGCCAGCAATGGCGCCCTGCTCAACTACGACTTTTACGCCACGCGTACTGATAATGCCGGTTCGCGCCTCTCCAACTGGAGTGAACTGCGCTTCTTTGGCCCTGCCGGCCAGTTATCCACCAACGGTGTTTACGTGCAGCAACTGGAAGGCGGCGTATCCGGCCAGCAGGAAGGTTATATCCGCTACGACACCTGGTTTAGCAATGAAAATGAAAACGCGGTCATCAGTTGGCGCGCCGGGGATTTGGTCACCGATGCGCTGAGCTGGAGCAACAGCGTGCGGCTTGGCGGCGTGCAGATTGGTCGCGACTTCAGCGTGCGCCCGGATCTGATCACTTATCCGCTGCCGTCGTTTTCTGGTCAGGCGGCGGTGCCCTCGTCGGTTGATCTGTTCATCAACGGCTATCGCAACACCCAAGCCAATGTGCAGCCTGGTCCGTGGTCGCTGACTAACGTCCCTTTCGTCAACGGCGCGGGCGACGCGGTGATCATCACCACCGATGCGGTGGGCCGACAAATCACCACCACGCTGCCGTTTTACGTCTCCAGCAGTTTGCTGAAAACCGGGTTATCCGATTACTCGTTCTCCGCCGGTGCAATTCGCGAAAACTACGGCATAAACAACTTTGATTACGGTGCGGCGGCGGCCAGCGGATCTTATCGCTATGGCTTAACCGACTGGCTGACGCTGGAGAGCCATGCGGAAGGCAGCGACAGTGTAGCGATGGGCGGCGCAGGTGGATTGGTCAAGCTTGGCAGTTTTGGCGTGGTGAATGGCGCGCTGGCGCAGAGCCAGATGGACGGTAATCCTGGCACGCAATACAGCTGGGGCTATCAGTACAACAACAGCTGGTTCAGCCTTGGCACCCAGCACACCATCCGCAGCGCCGATTTCGGCAATCTCGCGCTGGTCGGCAGCCGTGGCGATAACGCCAACACCAGCTACTCGCTATCGCGACGCAGCGCGCAGTACACCGCCAGCGTGTCTTTGAATGATTACGGTAGCCTTGGCTTGGCTTATTTGGATATCTCCGGCGGCGATAGCGAGCGCACGCGTTTACTGAATCTGTCGTGGAGTAAAAATCTTTGGGGCAACAGCAGTTTATATATTTCCGCCAGCCGCGATCAGGAACAGGGCAACTGGAGCGGCGCCATTTCCCTCGTGATTCCTTTTGGCGAGCAGAGCAGCGCCTCGGTGACGACCGAGCGCGATCAGCAGGGTAATAACAGCCAGCGCCTGTATGTGTCACGCGCGATGCCAACCGATGGCGGTTTCTCTTACGATGCTTCCTGGGCGAATCAAGGCGGTAACAGCGGCGATTATCGTCAGGGCAGCCTGCGTTATCGCAATAACAAAATTGATACCTCCGCCGGTTTCTTTGGCGATAACGACAACACCACGCAATGGGCTGATTTCACCGGTTCGGTGGTGTTAATGGATAACCGCGTGTTCGCCGCCAATAACATCAACGATGCCTTTGTAGTGGTGAAAACCGATTATCCCGACGTGACGGTGCGTTATGAAAACCAGACGATGGGCCGCACCGATAAACAAGGCTATTTGCTGGTGCCATCAATCAGCAGCTATTACGGCGCGAAGTACGATATCGATACGCTGGATCTGCCCGCCGATCGCACCGCGCCGAAGGTTGAACAACGCTTTGCGGTGAAGCGCAAGAGCGGCTATCTGCTCAACTTACCGGTAGATCGTCTGCGCGCCGCCAGCGTGGTGCTGCATGACAGCAATCATCAGCCGCTGCCGATTTCCAGCCAGGTGCTACGTCCGAATAAGGCCACCGAATATGTCGGCTGGGACGGCATTGTGTGGATGGAAGATCTCGATGCCAGTAACCCGATTCATGTGGTGACGCCAGATGGACGCAGCTGCGATGCGCAACTGGACATCGCCGACGGCCAGCCAAAAGCACTTAAAACCTACGGGCCGCTTACCTGCCCGCTGCCACCAGCGCCGCAAGGTTCTGCGGTGAGCAGCGCGGATAATTCACAGTCAGGGATTTCACCATGAGAAAGCTTCTGCTCCTGCTGACGCTGTTTTTACTGCCGGGCACCAGTTATGCGCTGTGCAGCTTATCGGCCCCCACCGCCACGTTCGGATCGGTTACCACATTTTCCGTCGCGTCGACGGTGAATAACACGTCGAGCACCACCAACGTGAACTGCGGCTCGGGTACGCTTTCGCTGCTGGGCTCCGACAACATCACCTACGCTTTTACCACCGCCTCGAACCTCAGCGGCACCCGCGCGGTGTTGAAAACCGCCAGCGGCGGCACCGATAACATTCCAATTAGGTTGTGTATCGATAGCGCCTGCGCCACCGAATTGCTGCAGGGCGGCAGCTATCGCTGGAGTTCAGCCTCGTTGCTGGCATTGGGTAACAGCCTCAACTTCAATATTCCACTCTATTTCCGCACTTTAACGGGACAGGTGATCGCCGCAGGCACTTACACCACCACCATTACGTTGACCGTCAGTTATACGGTGTGCGCCGGATTGAACGTGGCAGGATTGTGTGTGGGAACGGTGCAAACCAGCACCGGCACGGCGATGCCGATTACCGTGAATCTGGTGGTCACCAACGATTGCACCACCATCACCGCGCCGAACGTCAGTTTCGGCAGTGCGCCGCTGGTGGGGACGTTCTCAACCGTGCAGCAGACGATTAACGTGGTGTGTTCAAAAGGCAGCACTTACACCGTGGGACTGAGCAATGGCAGCTACTACAGTGGCACCACACGGCAGATGGCGAGCGGGACTAACCGGCTGGCGTATGACATCTACAAAGGCACCACCACCACATCGCGCTGGGGACCAACTGGTACCGATCGCTGGAGCAGCACCACCTCGACATCGTTGAATGCGGATACCGTGACGCGCAACTTTACCTATACGGCGCAGATTTTGACCACGCAGAATACACCCGCGGCGGGGAATTATACTGATAGCGTGGTGGTGGATGTGTCGTTTTGAGAGAGGAGGTCGCCATGAATGGCGACCCTACAATTATGCGCTGACTGGTGCGGTGTTATGTCGTGACTGATATTGCTTCACCATGCGGCCAATCAGCAAGGTACCGACCAGCCCACAAACTGCTGCAAAGGAGAGCCACACGCCTGGCATCGCTTTATCGCCTGTCGCATGAATCAGATAGCTCGACACCGCTGGCGTAAAGCCGCCAAACAGCGCGGTTGCCAGGCTGTAGGCCAGCGAGAAGCCTGAAGCACGCACTTCTGCTGGCATGATCTCTGCCAGATAAACCACCATCGCGCCGTTGTAGCTGGCATACAGGAACGACAGCCACAGCTCAGCTTCAACCAGATGGGAGAAGGTCGGCGATCCCACCAGCCAGTGCAGCACCGGCCAGGTGGTGACAATCATCAAGATGGTGCAGATGATCAGCAGCGGACGGCGACCGACGCGGTCTGACAGTGAACCCATCAGCGGCAGCCAGAACAGGTTGGAGATGCCGACAAACAGCGTCACTAAAAAGCTCTCTTTATCGCTCATCATCAGCACGGTTTTGCCGAAGGTCGGGGTAAAGGCGGTAATCATGTAGAACATCACGGTGGTGGTCACCACCATCAACATCCCTGCCAGCACCAGCGCCCAGTTCTGCCCGACCGAACGCATAATCTGGCTCATTGAGGGGTGATGTTTACGCTGGCTGAAAGCTTCGGTCTCTTCCAGCATGCGGCGGATATAGAACAGGAACGGCACGATCATACATCCCACCACAAACGGAATACGCCAGCCCCATTCGGTGACGGCGTCTTTCGCCAGCAGATGATTCAGACCCAAACCCAGCAGCGCGGCGAAGATCACCGCAACCTGCTGGCTGCCCGATTGCCAGCTGACATAAAAACCTTTGCGCCCTTTCGGCGCCACTTCCGCCAGATAAACCGACACGCCACCCAACTCAACGCCCGCCGAGAAGCCCTGCAGCAGGCGACCGAGCAGAATCAGAATCGGCGCGGCGGCACCTAGCGTGGCGCATCCGGGCACCAGCGCGATGGTTAATGTCCCAATCGCCATCAAGCCGAGCGTCAACAACAAGCCTTTGCGGCGTCCATGGTGGTCGATGTAAGCGCCGAGAATAATCGCGCCGAGCGGGCGCATCAGGAAACCTGCGCCGAAGGTCATCAGCGTCAGCATTAGAGAGGCAAAGGGATCATCGCCAGGGAAAAAGGTTTTGGCGATCGCCGTGGCGTAATAGCCAAACACCATGAAATCGTACATCTCAAGGAAGTTACCGCTGGTAACGCTAAAGATGGTTTTGGCACCGCCTTGCGACGACTTTTGTAAAGAGTGACTCGAGCTCATATTGTCCTTCCTGGTTTTTCTCCCGTTTTAACGTGCCGGGCCAGGAATAAACGTGATCATCTTCACCATTGCAGTTTACAAACACATTACCAATGGTAACTGCAGATTAACAAAGCCAACCTAATGGCAATAGGAATAGGTTTAAAAAATTTATATATTTTTTATATAACCATTGAATAGACTCAAGCCGCAAATAAAAATAAAAAGGCTATTAATCATCAATTAAAACCAAGGCAACTCAGCAAACCCCACTTACCCACCTCAATGAAACTAATTAACAAAATGAATGAATCCAAGACCCGTCTGGTTTGAGGTTCCCTCTTCCACTTTTATGCTTGAACCGCTCACCGGCAATCATGCCGTGGCTAACTTAGGTGGAGAATACTTATGCCAACACCCCTCAGCTCTAATCCTCTCTCAGGTAGTAATGCAACTCGCGTCAGCACGCCAAATCATGCAACAGCGGGGATCCCCGCCACCATCAGCTATGCAGTTGATGATGTCGGCTCCGTGCAGGGCAAGCTGGCCTCCGGCGCAAGCACCGATGACTTTGCGCCGATGATTGTCGGACAGGCTGAACCCAACAGCATCGTCTATCTCTATGCGCAGAATAACCACGGCGGTATCGGTTACAAAGGCAGCGTCATTGCAGACGCCAATGGCGACTGGTCGATTCAGTCACGCTCGATGATCAGTGGCAACGGCATTTACTCCTTCCACGCCACCTACGTAAACAGCATCGACGATTACCGCCCGGACTTCGTCCTCAATATGCAGGCGCTGAAGGACATCCAGCCGGTGATTGATTTCGCCCGCGATGACAGCGGCGCTATGACCGGCCAGGTTTACCATCGCGGCACGACCGATGATAAAACGCCGGTGCTGGAGGGCAGAGGTGCGCCGGGCAGCATGATAGAAGTGGAAATCAAACTCAGCAATGGCGGCTGGCAAAGCGTGGGCCGCGTCCCCGTTGATGAACAGGGCAACTGGCAATTGGATGCCATTGAGCTCAGCAATTATGGCGAATGGAGCTTCCGTGCGCGTGGTGTCGCGGGCGAGCAAACCAGCGGCTGGAGCGAGAGCTTCCAGGTGATAATGATCCCCGCCATCCCGCTGGTGCCGACCATCAATTTTGCCGGCGACGATGTCGGCCTGGTGCAGGATCCGATCGACCACAACGGCACCACCGACGATGCCACACCAACGCTGCAAGGCGCGGGAACGCCCGGTCAGGTGATTGAGATTGTGTTTGGTCTGCAGGGCGAAAGCCTGCGCAGCAGCGGCAGCGTTATGGTCGGCGAGGATGGCAAATGGAGCTTCACGTCACCGCAACTTCATCAGACGGGCGTCTGGGAATATCAGGTGCGCGCGTCCAACGGTGAGATGAAAAGCAGCTGGAGCGGCAAATTTCTGCTCAACCTGGTGACGGAAGACGCTGCGGGTGAGGAGCGGGAAGTTGATGCGCCGGGGATAATACCCGCCACCATCAGCTATGCGGTTGACGATGTCGGCACCGTACAGGGCAAGCTGGCCTCCGGCGCAAGCACCGATGACTTCTCGCCGATGATTGTCGGCAAGGCTGAACCCAACAGCATCGTCTATCTGTATGCGCAGAATAACCACGGCGGTATCGGTTACAAAGGCAGCGTCATTGCAGATGCCAATGGCGACTGGTCGATTCAGTCACGCTCGATGATCAGCGGCAACGGCATTTACTCTTTCCACGCCACCTACGTAAACAGCGTCGCCGATTACCGCCCAGACTTTGTCCTCAATATGCAGGCGCTGAAAGACATGCAGCCGGTGATTGATTTCGCCCGCGATGACAGCGGCGCCATGACCGGCGAGGTTTATCATCGCGGCACGACCGATGATAAAACCCCGGTGCTGGAGGGCAGAGGTGCGCCGGGCAGCATGATAGAAGTGGAATTCAAACTCAGTAACGGCAACTGGCAAAGCGTGGGTCGCGTCCCCGTTGATGAGCAGGGAAACTGGCAGCTGGGTTCGATTGAGCTGAGCAATTATGGCGAGTGGAGCTTCCGTGCGCGTGGTGTCGCCGGCGATCAAACCAGCGGCTGGAGCGAGAGCTTCGAGGTGATAATGATCCCCGCCATACCGCTGGTGCCGACCATCAATTTTGCCGGCGACGATGTCGGCCTGGTGCAGGATCCGATCTACCACAACGGCACCACCGACGATGCCACACCGACGCTGCAAGGCGCGGGAACGCCCGGCCAGGTGATTGAGATTGTGTTTGGTCTGCAGGGCGAAAGCCTGCGCAGCAGCGGCAGCGCGGTAGTTGGCGAGGATGGCAAATGGAGCTTCACGTCGCCAGAACTTCATCAGCCGGGCATTTGGGAATATCAGGCGCGTGCGTCTAACGGTGAGATGAAAAGCGATTGGAGCGGTAAATTCCAACTCAATCTGGCTGAAGATGTGCAGACCGATAATGTTGAGCGGGATGAGAGCAGCAACCTGACACTGCAACATTTGTTGATAGACGAAAGCGAAGGTTTCTTTGTGGCTACGGAGGCGCAAGATTTGACGCCAGGCGGTTCTGGCGCAACGCTAGAACTGGAGGATATCTTGCCTGCCGGAACGGCAATCAGCGACTGGCTGCAGCAAACCGCTAGCGTGACCACTGCCGGCGCGCACTATCAGGTTTACGCCCATGACAGTAATGAGTTGCTGAAGGAAGAGATCACATCTCAATCCTACTAACGCTCGATAAGCCATAAAAAAAGGGTCGCCATGAATGGCGTAATGCTCGTCAGTTAAGCATCTTTCGGTCACCATAAATGGCGACCCTACAAAGGATTGGCGCGTTTTTCGTAGGGTGCGCATTCATGCGCACCTTCATACATATGCAAACTAATGCTTAACTGAGCGGCATTACGCCATGAATGGCGACC
>NZ_JACAPA010000185.1:0-393 GCF_013385945.1 Pantoea sp. B9002 | reverse complement strand
CGGCATCGATCTCCAAGACCATCAAGGCAGACGTGCCTATCGTGGGTCCGGTGGAGAGCGTGCTGACCGAGATGGTCGCGGCCCTCAAGGAAATCGGCGAGACCCCGAACAAGGAGTCGGTCGCCAGCTGGTGGAAGCAGATCGACGAATGGCGCGGTGATCGCGGCCTGTTCCCTTATGACAAGGGCGACGGCAGCATCATCAAGCCACAGACGGTGATCGAAACCCTGTGCGAAGTGACCAAGGGCGATGCCTTCGTGACCTCCGACGTGGGCCAGCACCAGATGTTCGCGGCGCAGTACTACAAGTTCAACAAGCCCAATCGCTGGATCAACTCCGGCGGCCTGGGCACCATGGGCTTCGGTTTCCCGGCGGCCATGGGCGTGAAGTTGA
>NZ_JACAPA010000184.1:0-363 GCF_013385945.1 Pantoea sp. B9002 | reverse complement strand
ATCACCGCCGCGATGCCGGGGCGCAGGGCGATCTGCAGCACTGGCGCCACATCCGCGGCTGCGACCTTGATCGCGACTTGCTGACGTCCCCAGATGGCACAGATCACGGTCATCATGACCACTGCCTGCCCATCGACGTGATTGTTGCGCCGTTTACCCACGAGATTCCGGCACCGATCTATTTCCGGTCAGCGCAGGTACCGGCCTCGGCCACCTATCCGCTGCATCGACATCCGTGGGGCGAATTCGTGTACTCTTTCATCGGCGTCATGGAAGTCAAGCTGTCCGACAAGCACTTCATCGTCCCGCCTCACTACGGCGTGTGGCTTCCTCCCAACGCCGAGCACTGGGCGCTCAATCGCC
>NZ_JACAPA010000183.1:0-478 GCF_013385945.1 Pantoea sp. B9002 | reverse complement strand
GAACGCGCCGTGCTTGCCCATCGGCCAACCGGCCATGTCGACGTCCTCTTCGGAGCCGGTGCCGGCGTAGTAGACGTCGCCCAGGTGAATGGTGAAATCGGCCTGGGCCAGCTGCATCTGATTGGCCACGGCGACCGCCGGTGCATGGCTGTCGAACGGCCCGGTGCCCCAGTCGCCGGCAATCGCCAGGACCACCTCGCGATCCATCATCATCACCATCGGCGTGGTGGCGAAAGTGGCATGACGCCGCAGGTTCTCGATCCACTTGATCAGCGCCTCGCTCCACAGCAGGTCCAGCAGCTCCCACTTGCGACAGCCCAGCAACGTGCCGTCCTTGAGCACCCGGGTTGGCAATTGCGACTCTGATGTCGGCAGCGCCTTGGCACTGCCCATATGCAAGATCGACAGGCCATGGGACAACTCCCACGGCACCGAGGGCTCGTCGGTCGGCAAGTCGCCGTGTTCCAGCACGTACTGG
>NZ_JACAPA010000182.1:0-320 GCF_013385945.1 Pantoea sp. B9002 | reverse complement strand
CTCACCGTCGATTCCCTGCCCGCACCTTCCGCCGTCAGCCAGGCACTGGGGCTGCCGCCCGAGGCCGAAGTGATCCGCCTGGTCCGCCTGCGGTTGCTGGAAGGCACACCGCTGCTGGCCGAGGAAATCTGGCTGCCGCAAGCGCCGTTCCAGGCCCTGCTGACGGTCGACCTGGATCGCCAGGGGCCGCTGCTTTATCCGATCTACGAAGCGCTGTGCGGCCAGGTGGTCGCCTGTGCCGAGGAAACCCTCACCGCCGAAGCCGTGGGCGAAGTGCATGCACGACTGTTGCAGATCGAGCCCGACAGCCCGGTGGTGGT
>NZ_JACAPA010000181.1:0-360 GCF_013385945.1 Pantoea sp. B9002 | reverse complement strand
GCAGAAAATGAATTTCGGGCTCGACCTGGTCGTCGTTGACCACCTGGGCCTGGTGGACGTCGATGACGCCCGGGCGAACGCCGTGCAGCGGATCAGCGAGATCACCCGCCAGCTCAAGCTGCTGGCCAAGGAGCTCGACGTCCCGGTCATCGCCCTGTCCCAACTCAACCGCCAGCTCGAACAGCGCCCGAACAAGCGACCAACCCCGTCGGACCTGCGCGACTCGGGCTCAATCGAGCAAGA
Organism: Pantoea sp. B9002; assembly: GCF_013385945.1. Classification (NCBI taxonomy): domain Bacteria; kingdom Pseudomonadati; phylum Pseudomonadota; class Gammaproteobacteria; order Enterobacterales; family Erwiniaceae; genus Pantoea; species Pantoea sp. B9002. The sequence continues at coordinate 117 of NZ_JACAPA010000181.1, read as the reverse complement.
CGCCGACATGATCGTGTTCGTGTACCGGGATGAGGTCTACGAGCCGAACACCCAGTTCCGCGGGATCGCCGAGATCATCATCGGCGCCGCCCGCGGTATCCAGCCTTGCACGGTCCG
>NZ_JACAPA010000180.1:0-339 GCF_013385945.1 Pantoea sp. B9002 | reverse complement strand
ACCCGGCCGGCGCTGTCGCCGTGGGGTTCCACCCACAGCATCGCGACGGTCTGGCCTTCCTGCGCTTCGAGCTTGCGTACCAGTTCGGCGGGCGGCAGGGCTTCATGGTTGGGTGCTTCGACTTGCAGTACCGAAGGATTGAGCAGACGCAGCAGTTCGTCCTGGAAGGACACCGTGGCCCCGGTGATGCCCATGAACGCCAGCACCAGCCCGGCACTGATGCCGAACAGCCAATGCAACTGGAACAGTGTTTTCTTCAACACGGCGACCGCCTTGCTCAATCAAAGTCATGCTTCACGGCGCGCATTATGCCGTGTGTGCGAATGCGACGAATTCATA
>NZ_JACAPA010000179.1:0-327 GCF_013385945.1 Pantoea sp. B9002 | reverse complement strand
GCAGGTCACCAAGAGAGCTGCCGCAGAACGCAATGGGCTTATGGTTTCGCTTCATACGCCAGACTATACAAAATTCTGTATAAAACAGACAAGTGCCTCCTGTCTATCGAACAGTCGAGGCTGATGTGAGCCAAAGGGTTCTGCGAACCATCCTCAGCAACCAAAACGCCGCGCCTTGCGCTGCCCCGCCGAAGCCTCCAGGCCGCCAGCGACCTGCTGGAGACCATGACCTGCGTCAGCCTCAACACCACCTGCGACAAAGACCTCCCCCATATCACCAATGCCGCCTACCTGTTGGTGCGCGAAGGTTGTGACCTGTTGCAGTTG
>NZ_JACAPA010000178.1:0-344 GCF_013385945.1 Pantoea sp. B9002 | reverse complement strand
ACCCCGCGATTGCAGCCAGCCGGCAAAGGCAAAGACCTGTCGCTCCCACTCGTCATAGCCCATTTCGGTGCCGATACTGACGTAGGCCACCCGTTGGCGGTACTTCTCCACGTGTTCGAGAAACACCTCGCGCAGCGACGGGTAGCGGTCGATCTCGGCCTCGACATCCGCCGGCACGCCGGGATGGTAGGCGCTCAACCAGACACGTTCGATGGCAGGCAGGTTCGCGACACTCATGGCAGTCTCTCCTTGTTGTTGTTTTATTTTTCGACAATGGCGGTCACGCCCAACCCGCCGGCGGCACACACGGAAATCAGCCCGCGGCCCCCGCCCTTTTCGGCGAT
>NZ_JACAPA010000177.1:0-318 GCF_013385945.1 Pantoea sp. B9002 | reverse complement strand
GCTTCATCACCGCGCTGGTGTTCATGATCATCGACGGGCTCGACGCGAATACACCGATCTACTACAGCCTGGCTGTCGGCCTGGTCAGCTTCGTGGTGGTCAGCCTGCTGTCCCCTCGTCCGGCGACAGTGGCCAGCGCCATCTGACAATGCAGTTACTTCAGCGGGTGCGACGTCGGTTGTCGCATCCGTTTTTTTTCCCATGGCCGCCGCTTCGGCGCCGACCAATGGTCACCGACACTGAACAAACCTGTGCTGTACTGGCAATCAGCGACTGCCTTGGGGAAGGTATTCTGGAATCAGGTTCCGGATGAGTCCC
>NZ_JACAPA010000176.1:0-345 GCF_013385945.1 Pantoea sp. B9002 | reverse complement strand
ACCTGAAGTTTTTCCTTGAGGTCGCTCGTACCCGCAAGGCCAGCAGCGCGGCCAAGCGCCTGGCGGTGGACTACACCACGGTGTCGCGGCGCATCAGTTCGCTGGAAGCGGCGCTGGGCACCTTGTTGTTCGAGAAATCGCGGACCAACGGCTTTGTCCTGACCGCCGAAGGCCAGCGCCTGCTGGGTTATGCCGAGTCCATCGAAAGCACCCTGCACATGGCCTGCGAGCAGGTTTCCGGGTCTGGGGTGGCGCTTTCGGGGCATGTGCGCATGGGCTGCACGGAAGGCTTCGGCAGCTTCTTCATCACCCCGCAGTTGAGTCATTTCGTCGAGGCCTACCCGG
>NZ_JACAPA010000020.1:0-119514 GCF_013385945.1 Pantoea sp. B9002 | reverse complement strand
CATCAGCCCGGTTTGTACCTTCATGCGCACCTGCATACATATGCAAACTAATGCTTTACTGAGCCGCATTACGCCATAAATGGCGACTGTTGATTTACTTCTTAGGATAAAGATCTTTGCGCACGTAAGGTTCGATATCCCCTTCCTTCCGCGTTTTCAGCAACTTCAGAATCCAGGTGTACTGTTCTGGATGCGGGCGCACAAAGACTTCAACTTCTTCATTCATGCGACGCGCAAGCGTATTGTCATCAGCATCCAGCAAGTCATCCATTGGCGGACGCACATAGATTTCCAGGCGATGGGTTTCACTGTTATACACCGGGAACAGCGGTACCACGCGTGCGCGGCACACTTTCATCAAGCGGCCCACTGCGGGCAATGTGGCTTTGTAAGTAGCAAAGAAATCCACAAACTCGCTGTGTTCCGGGCCGTGATCCTGGTCCGGCAAATAATAGCCGTAATAACCCTGACGCACCGACGCGATAAATGGCTTAATGCCGTCATTACGGGCATGCATACGGCCACCAAAACGGCGTCGCACGGTATTCCACAGATAATCCATTAACGGATCGCTTTGATTGTGGAACATCGCCGCCATCATCTGGCCTTCAGACGCCAGCAGCATGGCTGGAATATCCACGCCCCAACCGTGCGGCACTAAGAATATAACGTTTTCTTTATTGGCCTGCAGTTGCTCAATGATTTCCCGGCCGTGCCAGTCAACACGCTTGCGTACATGCTCGGGATTACGGATGCCCAATTCGGCCATCATCGCCATCGCCTGCGGTGCGGTGGCAAACATACGATCAGCAATCTCTTCGCGCTGCGCTTCACTCAATTCCGGCAGGCAATAATAGAGATTGATCAGCGCACGGCGGCGCGCACTTTTCGCCAGCTTACCGGCGAACTTGCCCAATCCGCCCAAAATCGGATCGCGCACTTTGGCGGGAAGTAATGCCATGCCGGCCAGCGCGCCAACCGCCAACCAACTTCCCCAGTATTTCGGCTTTAAAAAAGAACGTTGAAAAACGGGAATAAACTCGCTGTTATTTTTCTTTCGGGTTTCCATGCACTCGCCTCTGACAATGACCGGTCAATAATAGTGACGATGGTTAATTTTGCAATCTTCATGCGCCAGATAGCAAAAAACCGACGAAGAATCCGTCGGTTTTTAAGTGTTACGCGCAATTATGCGTTATTTCAACGTCAACTGCGGCAACCAGGTTTTGACTTGCGCCATGTAAGTGCTGCGATCTTTACCGGTCAGACCTTCCATGCGCGGCAGTTTTGCCGTCAATGGATTCACCGCCTGATTGTTGATCCATACTTCATAGTGCAGATGCGGGCCGGTTGAACGTCCGGTGTTACCCGACAGCGCAATACGATCGCCGCGTTTCACTTTTTGCCCCGGTTTCACCAGTGCTTTACTCAGGTGCATGTAACGCGTCATGTACTGACGACCATGACGAATTGCCACGTAATTCCCGGCAGCACCGCCGTTTTTCGCCATCACCACTTCACCATCGCCCACGGCTAATACAGGCGTACCAATCGGCAGCGCGAAATCCACACCTTTATGTGGTGCAATGCGGCCGGTTACCGGATTAAGGCGGCGCGGATTGAAGTTGGAAGAGACACGATACTGCTTAACCGTTGGGAAACGCATAAAGCCACGCGCTAAACCAGACGCGTTGCGATCGTAGAACTTGCCGTCTTCCGCACGGAAAGCGTAATAGTCTTTGCCGCCGGTGCGTAAACGCACGCCTAACAGCTGGCTTTGGGCGCTTTTGCCATCGAGCATTTCACGTGACATCAGCACACTGAAGTCATCACCGGCGCGCAATTTGCGGAAATCCATCTGCCACTGCATCGCTTTAATCACGTTGCTGGTTTCGGCGCTGGTCAAGCCGGCACGCTGGGCGCTGGCAGCAAAGCTACCGCGCACTTCACCTTTAAGAACGTTATTTTGCCATTCACCCTTCTGCAGCTCCTGCTGCATCTTAAAGCTGCCGTTGGCGGAGCGCTGATAAGTACGGGTTTCACGACGATCGATTTCCCAGCTGAAGGTTTGCAGTTGTCCATCCGCATCCAGCGTCCAGCTCAGTTGCTGACCAACGCGCATATTACGCAGATCTTTATCGCTGCTAACCAGAGCGTTGATATCGCCCATCTCAATGCCGTACTGATTTAATGCGCTGCTCAGCGTATCGCCTGAAGAGACGGTGTAATCATGTACGTTAGGATTGTCCGGGACGTCTTTATCGATGTCGTCAGCAGGAATATCGTCGGACGGTTCTTCCGTTGTCTGATCAATCGGCTCGCTGGCTTCGGGCAACAGCGTGCGCAGTTCGTCTTTGTCCAACGCGATGGTTTTCACGATGGGCGCAACATCGCGCGGATGGTAAACGTAAGGCCGCCATACTGCGACGGCCAACGTGACAACGGTTAATGAACCCAGCATTACGCGGTGGGGGCGCGGCAAATTATTAAATGCGAGGGCGACAGAGCGGGCTATCTGCTGCACTTTTACCTATTCCTCATGCTCCATTCAGGCAGCTCGCATACTGGCTCGACAGCTGTGAAAGAAATTTCACGTAGCTGTCTTTGGATAAGCTGATGTCCATACCCAACGGATCTAACGTGCCTTTACGTACGGAAGTTCCACGGGACACGGCATCGATGACGGCCGGTCTGAATTGTGGTTCAGCGAAAACGCAAACGGCTTTCTGCTCAACCAACTGTGTTCGTATTTGATGTAAACGCTGGGCGCCCGGCTGGATTTCAGGATTGACGGTAAAATGACCTAAAGGTGATAAACCGTAGTGTTTTTCAAAGTAGCTGTAAGCGTCGTGAAAAACGAAATAACCCTTGTTCCGCACAGGCGCGAGTTGCGCGCCGATGTGTTTGTCTGCATCGGCTAATTCTGCCTTAAATTCCTGCAGATTAGCGTCAAGTTTGGCTTTGCTTTGCGGCATAAGTTCCAATAATTTTCCATGGATTGCAACCGCAGATTGTAAGGCCATGTCAGGGGACATCCACAGGTGCATATTAAACTGTCCGTGGTGGTGATGCGCATGAGACATGTCTTGGTCTTCGGAATTTTCTGAGTCGTGATCATGATCGTGACCGTGCTCATGTTCCTCATCGTCATCGTCGCCGCTAATCAAAAGCGGTTTTATGCCGGGCAATGCGGCAATTTCGAGGTTTTTATTGGCGGGTAATTCGGCCGCTGACTTAGTAAGAAATGCCTCCATCTCTGGGCCTGTCCACACTACTAAGTCTGCGTTTTTAATACGTTTTACATCAGAAGGACGCAAGGCATAATCATGCTCTGATGCGCCATCAGGCAGCAATACTTCAACCGGCGTAATACCATCTGCGATAGCCGCTGCGATAAATCCGAGAGGTTTAATTGAAGCAACCACCGCTGAGTGCGCGGAAAACGTGCTTGTGGCGGCAAATGCCGCAGCAGTAAGGGTGAAAATAAGGCGCTTTTTATTGTGTAACATAATACGTCATTCCATCGTGACCCGTTGATGGAATGTGATATTATAACATTCGAAATTCAATGCAACCCGTAAATAACATGCCGCCACTTGTCACACTTGAAAACATTTCTGTGAAATTCTCCCAGCGTCCGGTGCTCTCAGGCATTAGCCTCGCACTTGAGCCGGGGAAAATTCTCACCCTGCTCGGCCCGAACGGCGCGGGTAAATCCACGCTGGTTCGCGCGGTGTTGGGGCTGCTCAAACCCACCAGTGGCAGCGTCAAGCGCGCCGCTGATTTGCGTATTGGCTACGTGCCGCAAAAGCTGCACATCGACCCAACGTTGCCGATCACCGTTGAACGCTTTATGCGCCTGTCGCGCGGCACCAAACGCGATGCCATTTTGCCGGCGTTAAAACGCGTGCAGGCTGGGCATCTGCTGCATGCGACGCTGCAAAAACTCTCTGGCGGTGAAACCCAGCGAGTGCTGCTGGCGCGTGCATTACTCAATGAACCTCAGCTGCTGGTGCTGGATGAGCCGACACAAGGCGTTGACGTCAACGGCCAGGTTGCGCTGTACGATTTGATCGACCAGCTGCGCCGCGAACTGAACTGCGGCGTGCTGATGGTTTCACACGACCTGCATCTGGTGATGGCGAAAACTGACGAAGTGCTGTGTCTCAACCATCACATCTGCTGTTCCGGCACGCCGGAAGCGGTGTCACAACATCCCGAGTTTATTGCGATGTTTGGCCCACGCGGCGCGCAGCAGCTGGCGATTTATCGTCATCATCATAATCACCGTCACGATTTACAGGGACGCATTGTTCTGCGCAAAGGAAATGGCCCGTCATGATTGAACTGTTATTACCTGGCTGGCTGGGCGGCGTGTTGCTGGCGCTGGCGGCCGGTCCACTTGGCTCGTTTGTGGTGTGGCGTCGCATGTCTTACTTCGGCGATACTCTCGCGCATGCATCCTTGCTGGGCGTGGCGTTTGGTTTGCTGCTCAACGTCAATCCTTACTATGCGGTGATTTTGGTGACCGTGTGTCTGGCGTTGGGATTGGTGTGGCTGGAGCGACGCCCGCATCTGGCTATCGATACGCTGCTCGGCATCATGGCGCACAGCGCGCTGTCGCTGGGTTTAGTGGTTGTCAGTCTGATGCAAGGTGTGCGTGTCGACCTGATGGCTTACCTGTTTGGCGATCTGCTGGCGGTGACGCCTGATGATTTGTGGATGATGGGCGGCGGCGTAGCGATTGTACTGGCAGTGATGGCGTGGCAGTGGAATTCACTGTTATCGATGACCATCAGCCCGGAGCTGGCGCAGGTGGATGGCGTTAACATTCAGCGCACGCGTTTGATGTTGATGCTGGTGACCGCATTAACCATCGGCGTGGCGATGAAGTTTGTCGGAGCCTTGATTATTACCTCGCTGCTGATTATCCCGGCGGCGACGGCACGTCGCTTCTCGCGTTCGCCGGAACAGATGGCCGGTTTTGCGGTGATTGCCGGTATTATCGCGGTGACCGGCGGGCTGACCTTCTCCGCCACCTACGATACGCCAGCCGGTCCTTCGGTGGTGTTAAGCGCGGCGGTATTGTTCATCATCAGCATGGCAAAAAAACCGGCGGCATAACGCCGGTTTACTCTTCGCGACTGATACCAAAATGTTTGTAAGCATGCTGCGTTGCCATTCGGCCACGCGGTGTGCGTTGAATGAATCCTTGCTGGATCAGGAAGGGTTCAATCACATCCTCGATAGTTTCCCGCTCTTCACCAATCGCCGCTGCCAGGTTATCTAAGCCCACCGGACCACCCGAGAACTTATCGATAATCGCCAGCAACAGTTTGCGGTCCATGTAATCGAAACCCTGGCTGTCGACGTTAAGCATATCCAGCGCGCTGGCTGACACTTCGCCGCTCAGGTTGCCGTTGGCGCGCACTTCCGCAAAGTCACGCACGCGGCGCAGCAGGCGGTTAGCGATACGCGGCGTTCCGCGCGCACGACGCGCTATCTCCAACGCGCCCTCTTCGCTCAGCGCCAGGCCAAGACAGGCCGCGCTACGGCCCACAATGTGCTGCAGATCGGGCACGTTATAGAACTCAAGGCGCTGCACGATGCCGAAACGGTCGCGCAGCGGCGATGTTAAAGAACCGGCGCGCGTCGTGGCACCAATCAGGGTAAACGGCGGCAGATCGAGCTTAATCGAACGCGCCGCCGGACCTTCACCGATCATGATATCTAGCTGATAATCTTCCATCGCCGGATACAGCACTTCTTCCACCACCGGCGACAGGCGATGGATCTCATCGATAAACAGCACATCATGCGGTTCAAGGTTAGTGAGCATCGCCGCCAGATCGCCGGCTTTTTCCAGCACCGGGCCGGACGTGGTGCGCAGATTGACGCCCATTTCGTTAGCAACGATGTTAGCCAGCGTGGTTTTACCCAATCCCGGCGGGCCGAAAATCAGCAGATGATCGAGTGCATCGCCACGCAGTTTCGCAGCCTGAATGAAAATCTCCATCTGCTCGCGCACCTGAGGCTGGCCAACATATTCCGTCAGCAGCTTGGGGCGAATGGCACGGTCGAGCGTTTCTTCTTCATTAAAGGAACTGCCCGACACCAGACGATCGGCTTCAATCATGCTTTACCTCAAATAGCTGCGCGCAGGGCTTCACGAATCAGGGTTTCGCAATCCGCATCCGGTTTACCGACTTTGCTGATCATACGGCTGGCTTCCTGCGGTTTATAGCCGAGGGCCACCAGCGCTGAAACCGCTTCGGCTTCAGCATCGTTATTGTCTTGTGCGGCGGAAGGCGTGGTCAACGTGAAGGTTGAATCACCCCCAAACAGATCGCCGTGCATACCAATAAAGCGGTCTTTCATCTCCACAATCAAACGTTCGGCGGTTTTTTTACCCACGCCCGGCAGTTTGATCAGGGAGGCAATCTCTTGTCGCTCAACGGCGGTCACGAACTGCTGGGCCGACATGCCAGACAGAATCGCCAGCGCCAGTTTTGGCCCAACGCCATTCACCTTTACCAGCTCGCGGAACAGCGTGCGTTCCTGCTTGTTATTGAAACCGAACAGCAGCTGCGCATCTTCACGTACCACAAACTGCGTAAAGATGATCGCTTCCTGATTGATCTCCGGCAGCTCGTAAAAGCAGGTCATTGGCATGTGCACTTCATAACCGACACCGTGCGCCTCAATCAACACCAGCGGCGGCTGTTTTTCCAGAATGTTGCCTCGTAAACGACCAATCACCTGAGCAGTTCCTTAATCTGTTAGTAAGCCTGAGTTTATAGCATAAAAAAGGCTGGATGAATATCCAGCCTAACTTAGCGTTTCGTTTCCGCTAACCCGAACGCATGCGCCCGCGCGTCATCACCAATTTCGTATCGCTGATACGTGCCGCATTTTGGCTCATATGGCAATGCGTAATGGCGATGGCCAGCGCATCGGCGGCATCCGCCTGCGGATTGGCCGGCAGTTTCAGCAAGGTTCGCACCATGTGCTGCACCTGACTTTTCTCTGCGCCGCCGGTACCGGTGATGGTTTGCTTTACCTGGCGCGCCGCGTATTCAAACACCGGCAAATCATGATTCACTGCCGCGACAATCGCCGCGCCGCGCGCCTGGCCCAGCTTCAGCGCTGAGTCAGCGTTCTTCGCCATAAACACCTGCTCGATGGCGAAGTAGTCGGGTGAAAACTGCGTGATGATTTCGCTAACGCCCGCGTAGATCAGTTTGAGGCGCGTCGGCAAATCGGTGACGCTGGTGCGGATACAGCCGCTGCCCAGATAGGTAAGCTGGCGGCCGGTTTGGCGGATAACACCGTAACCGGTGACGCGCGAGCCGGGATCGATCCCGAGAATTATCGCCACAGCGCGTCTCCGGTGAGTGGGGTTTTAAGCAACGCCATTACAGCGTTTCTGCGATCTCATCAGAGATTTCACCGTTATGGTAAACTTCCTGCACGTCGTCACAGTCTTCCAGCATGTCGATCAGGCGCAGCAGTTTCGGCGCGGTTTCGGCATCCATTTCGGCTTTAGTTGACGGGATCATCGAGACTTCAGCCGAGTCCGCTTTCAGGCCGCCCGCTTCCAGCGCATCACGCACCGCACCCATCTCTTCCCACGCGGTGAAGACATCAATCGCGCCGTCGTCATAAGCCACAACGTCTTCTGCACCTGCTTCCAGCGCCGCTTCCATCACCGCATCTTCGTCCTGACCTGGCGCGAAGGAGATCACGCCCTTCTTGCTGAACAGGTAAGAAACCGAGCCGTCGGTACCGAGGTTGCCGCCGGTTTTGGTGAAGGCATGACGCACTTCGCCCACGGTACGGTTACGGTTGTCGCTCAGGCACTCAATCATCACCGCTGAGCCGCCCGGACCGTAACCTTCATAAATGATGGTTTCCATGTTGGAATCATCTTCACCGCCCACGCCACGTGCGATGGCACGGTTCATGGTGTCGCGCGTCATGTTGTTAGACAGCGCTTTGTCCATCGCTGCGCGCAGACGTGGGTTAGAACCCGCATCGCCACCGCCCAGTTTCGCGGCGGTGACCAGCTCGCGAATGATTTTGGTGAAGATTTTACCGCGCTTAGCGTCCTGAGCAGCCTTGCGGTGCTTGGTGTTCGCCCATTTACTGTGTCCAGCCATCTTACTTTATCTCCGATCTTATCAATCGCACGGGCTATCTTACTTGCGATCTCGGCTCCCGGCAGTGCTCGCAATCCTCACATACATAAGTACGCTCCGGTTGCTGTGCGCTGGCGGTAACCGACCTCGCTGCGACGATTACGCCCGACTGTTCAATTTTAGTGGTGCAGGTTTCACGTCCTGCTCCGGGTTTAAGGGACGAAGGAATAACTTCGTCGAATTCACGGAATTTAACTGAACTGCCACCGGAAAAACGCGCGGCGGCGAGCATTCAGATAAATTCTTCAATCGCCTGGCGGTTACTCCAGGACTTGGTGAGGGCTGCGGCAGCGGCGGGTTCGAGCCAGCGCGCGGCGAGATGCTCGGTGAGCAGCAGCTCGCGTTCTGCGGGTATGGCCAACCTAAACCAGTGTTCGCGATTGTGCGTGGTGCCCGGTGCGTAACGATGGCGATAGTGCGGGAAGATCTCAAACTCGATTTGCTTGTGGCAATCGTCCAGCACTAACTTTTCGTGCGCAATATCGATGGCGAGTTCTTCTAACACTTCGCGCTGAGCCGCCTGGCGCGGGGTTTCGCCCGCTTCCAGGCTGCCAGTGACCGATTGCCAGAAGCTGTCGTCATCACGTCGCTGCAGCATTAACACCCGGCCGGTATCGCGGGCAAAAATCACCACCAACACCGAAACCGGATGTTTAAAGCCCATTACTTGTTCTCTGTCTTTTCTTTCTTCGGCGCCACCAGAATGCCGAGGTCCAGCAGCGCAGCTGGATTGGCTTCGCTTGGGGCTTCGGTCATCATGCACGCTGCGGCGGTGGTTTTCGGGAACGCGATCACATCACGGATGTTATCGGTGCCGGTCAACAACATGGTCAGACGATCCAGACCAAATGCCAGGCCCGCGTGCGGTGGCGTACCGTATTTCAGCGCATCAAGCAGGAAGCCAAACTTCTCACGCTGCTCTTCTTCGGTGATACCGAGGATGCTGAATACCGTCTGCTGCATTTTACCGCTGTGGATACGCACGGAACCGCCGCCCACTTCGTAGCCGTTAATCACCATATCGTAAGCATTGGCCACCGCTTGAACTGGATCGGTTGCCAGCTGTTCTGCGCTCAGGTCTTTCGGCGAAGTGAACGGATGGTGCATCGCTGCCAGGCCGCCCTCTTCATCTTCCTCAAACATAGGGAAGTCGATCACCCACAGCGGCGCCCAGGCTTTATCATCGGTGATCTGCAGATCGCGGCCCACTTTCAGACGCAGCGCGCCCAGCGCATCCGCCACCACTTTGGCGCGGTCCGCACCGAAGAAGATCAGGTCGCCATCTTGTGCGCCAGTGCGGTTGAGAATGTCTTCAACAATTTCTGCGCTGAGGAACTTGGCAACCGGGCTCTGTACGCCTTCGAAGCCTTTCGCGCGTTCGTTGATTTTCATCCACGCCAAACCTTTGGCGCCGTAGATTTCAACGAATTTGCCGTACTCATCAATTTGCTTACGCGTCAGCGCAGCGCCGCCCGGTACACGCAGGGCAGCCACGCGGCCTTTGGCATCGTTGGCTGGACCGGCAAACACCTGGAACTCCACGTTTTTCAGCAGATCGGCAACGTCCACCAGCTCCATTGGATTACGCAGATCTGGCTTATCTGAACCGTAACGGTTCATCGCTTCCGCAAAGGTCATCTGCGGGAAGTCACCGAGATCCACACCTTTGATGTTGATCCACAGTTCACGAATCAGACGTTCCATCTTTTCACGCACCTGCTCGGCGGTCATGAAAGAGGTTTCCACGTCGATCTGGGTGAATTCAGGCTGACGATCGGCACGCAGATCTTCGTCTCGGAAACACTTAACGATCTGATAGTAGCGGTCAAAACCCGACATCATCAGCAGCTGTTTGAACAGCTGTGGCGACTGCGGCAACGCGTAGAATTTACCTTTATGCACACGGCTTGGCACCAGATAGTCACGCGCGCCTTCTGGCGTGGCTTTGGTCAGCATTGGCGTTTCGATATCGAGGAAACCCTGGTCGTCCATAAAGCGACGCACGAAGCTGGTAATTTTAGCGCGGGTTTTCAAACGCTGAGCCATTTCCGGACGACGCAGGTCCAGATAGCGATACGTCAGACGCGCTTCTTCGCTGTTGACCTGGTTAGAGTCCAGCGGCAGCGGTTCAGCGCGGTTGATGATGTTCAGCTCATGGGCAAACACTTCTACTTCGCCGGTCGCCATGTCGCTGTTTTTGTTCTTTTCGTCACGTGCACGCACGGTGCCGGTGATCTGGATACAGAATTCGTTACGCAGCTCAGATGCCAGCTGGAAAGCGTCCTGACGATCGGCATCAAAGAACACCTGTGCGATACCTTCACGGTCACGCATATCGATAAAAATCAGGCTACCCAGATCGCGACGGCGATTTACCCAGCCGCAGAGAGTGACTTGCTGACCCACGTGAGACAGATTGAGCTGTCCGCAATATTCTGTACGCATAACGTATCCTTTTAACTTCGCCGCTGCTGCCAGACAACATCAGGCCGCGTAACCTTCTGAGATGCTGTCGCAAAAAAGGCGGCTATTATAATGGAAAAACCCAGGCAGGATAAGTGGAGCCCGATCAAAGCGGACAAAACATTATGCTTTATCGCGCTGTTTTTCCTGCCGACATCAAAACAGGGTACATTAAGCCGCCCTTTCCCGCCCCTAAAGGATTCAGGAGTTCGCGTTGACACTTCGCATTGGATTACCGCAATGGCAGCACGCGCAATGGAAACAGTTCGGTATTGAGACCTTAGCCGACTACGCGCAGCTGTTTGGATGTGTGGAAGGCAATACCACGTTGTATGCGCTGCCAAAGCCGGAAGTGGTGCTGCGCTGGCGCGATATGACGCACGACGATTTCCGTTTCTGCTTTAAGTTTCCCGATAGCATCAGCCACAAAGCGGCGCTGCGCGACTGCGATGAGTTGCTGAATGAGTTTTTCCGCTTGCTCGATCCGCTGAGCACGCGTATTGGTCAATATTGGCTGCAGCTGCCGGCGGCGTTTTCTCCGGCTCAGCTCGGCGATCTATGGTCTTTTCTCGACAGTTTGCCACGCAATTTCCGCTACGGCGTTGAGGTGCGGCATCAGGCGTTTTTTGCCAAAGGTGACGCCGAACGCGCGCTGAATCGCGGTTTACTGGATCGCGGGGTGAATCGGGTGATTTTAGATAGCCGTCCGGTGCACGCCTCAACGTCACAAACCGCCGCTGCCGTGGATGCGCGATCGAAAAAGCCGCGCGTGCCGCCGCATGCGGTGCGCACCGGGTCGCAACCAATGGTGCGTTTCATCGGCAGCGATAGCGTGGCGGAGAGCGTGCCGCTGTTTCAGCCGTGGCACAGTAAGCTGCAAGCGTGGCAGCTGGATAGCGATCCGCTGCTGTTTATTCATACGCCGGATATGGGCGAGGTGTTTCCGCTGATTCAGGCATTGTGGCCACAGTTGCAGCAGCTGGAGCCTGGGTTACGCGATCTGCCCGACTGGCCGCAGCAATCGAGCCTGTTCTAGACGCAACGCAAAGGGTGCAGCCTGCCCGCGTTTCTGCCAAAATAGCGCCCTTTCCGTTTTCTCTCCGGACCTTTCATTATGTCTGATCGCGATACGCTATTTTCCGCGCCCATCGATAAGCTGGGCGACTGGACCTTTGACGAGCGCGTAGCTGAAGTTTTTCCCGATATGATTCAGCGCTCGGTGCCGGGTTATTCCAACATCATTTCGATGATTGGCATGCTGGCAGAACGCTTCGTTCAGCCGAATAGCCAGGTTTACGATCTTGGCTGTTCACTCGGTGCCGCCACGCTGTCGGTGCGCCGTAATATTCATGTGCCGGGCTGCCAGATTATTGCCGTGGATAATTCGCCGGCGATGGTGGAGCGCTGCCGTCGCCACATCGATGCTTTCCGCGCGGATACGCCGGTGCAGGTGATCGAAGCGGATATTCAGGATATCCACATTGAGAACGCCTCTTTGGTGGTGCTGAACTTTACTCTGCAATTCCTTGAGCCGCCGGCACGTCTTGAGCTGCTGAAGAAGATTGTTAACGGATTGAATCCGGGCGGCGCATTGGTGTTGTCGGAGAAGTTTAGTTTTGAAGATGCCGATGTCGGCGAGTTGCTGTTTAACATGCATCACGATTTCAAACGCGCTAACGGTTACAGCGAGCTGGAGATTAGCCAGAAACGCAGCATGCTGGAGAACGTGATGCTGACCGATAGCGTTGAAGCGCACAAAGCGCGCCTGAAAACCGCCGGTTTCAAACATGCGGAGTTGTGGTTCCAGTGCTTTAATTTTGGTTCGTTGGTGGCGTTGAAATGATTGAGTTTGGCCGTTTTTATCAGCAGATCGCCACCGGCCCGCTCGCCAGTTGGCTGGAAGTGTTACCGGCGCAAGTCGCCGCATGGCAGCGTGAGAATCTGCACGGTAAGTTCCGCGACTGGGAGAAGTCAGTTGATTATCTGCCGCTGCTGACGCCGCAGAAGCTGGATTTGTTGCACAGCGTGAGCGCCGATGTTGAGGATCTGACCGATCGTCAGCGTCTTGGCATTGAGAATCTGCTGCGCAATTTGATGCCGTGGCGCAAAGGTCCTTATTCGCTGTACGGTACCGAGATCGATACCGAATGGCGTTCCGACTGGAAATGGGATCGCGTGTTGCCGCACATTTCGCCGTTGCAGCATCGCACGGTGCTGGATGTCGGCTGCGGTAGCGGTTATCACATGTGGCGCATGATTGGCGCGGGCGCGAAGCTGGTGGTCGGCATCGATCCGATGCAGCTGTTTTTGTGCCAGTTTGAAGCGGTGCGTAAGCTGTTGGGCGACGATCGTCGTGCGCATTTGCTGCCGCTGGGCATTGAGCAACTGCCGGCGTTACAAGCGTTTGATACCGTGTTTTCTATGGGCGTGCTTTATCATCGCCGTTCGCCGCTCGACCACTTGATGCAGCTGAAAAATCAGTTAGTCAGTGACGGAGAGCTGGTGCTGGAGACGCTGGTGATTGAAGGCGATGAGAACGCGGTGTTGGTGCCGGGCGAGCGTTATGCGCAGATGCGTAATGTGTACTTTATCCCTTCTGCGGCGGCGCTGAAGAGCTGGCTAGAGAAGTGCGGATTTGTCGATGTGCGCATCGCGGATTACGCGGTGACGTCCGTGCAAGAGCAGCGTCGCACCAGCTGGATGACCAGCGAGTCGCTGGCCGAGTTCCTTGATCCGCATGACAGCAGTAAGACCGTTGAAGGTTATCCCGCGCCGTTGCGCGCCGTGTTAGTCGCGCGCAAGCCGTAATGTTTAACGCCGCGATAGCGCCAGCTTCGCGGCGAAGCCAATAAACACGCAGCCCGTCAGGCGATCCATCACTTTCAGCACCGCTGGGCGACGCAGATGCGTCGCAAAGTATTGGCTGCTGCCAATCAGTACCGCATTCCACACCAAGCCAATCACCATGTGCGTCATCGCCATCAGCGTACACCACAGCGGCACCGAAGCGCCCGCCGGAATGAACTGCGGCAGGAAGGTGACGTAGAACACGCCGACTTTGGGGTTTAACAGGTTGCCAAAGAGTCCTCGCGTAAAGCAGGCCACATAGCTTTGCTCTTTACTCTGCGCGCGCTGCCCTTCTTCCGCTTGGGTGCGTGGGTTGATGAGTAATTTGACACCGAGATAGAGCAGATAGGCCGCACCGATCCATTTCAGCAGGTTATACGCCATTTCCGAGGCCAGCAGCAGCGCGCCCAAGCCCAAACCCACCGCAACGCCCCACACCAGACAACCCAGCGTGACGCCAAATGCCGTGGCAGATGCACGTTTCCAGCCTTGCGCAGCAGCCGAGCGCAGCACTAACGCAGTATCAAAACCGGGCGTGAGCGTGAGGATGGTGATGGCGAAGAGGAATGAAAGGATGAGTGTCATGTACGGGCTCCCTGTTTGGTTCACTGCGTTCCAGGCAAAGAATCAGGGCCGCTCCGTAAAGGCGTCGTGAACACGTCCTTGTGGACTCTGCCGCCGCATCCTTGCGGCGGAAGCTTTACTCCGCGGCCCTGATTATTTGCCTTAATGTGGGTTTTGTGTAGTTTGCTTTAATCTTGTGCGGCGGTTTCGTTGGGTGCGTTCCAATATTGGTATTTATAAGCGGAGCTGAGATGGCGTTCAATGGTGCCTTTGGCGAACACTTCGGTTTCATGCAGATAACTGAGCGTGCAGTTGCCCACTTCATCCCACAGCTGACACTCATCCACCGATCGCAGCGTGCTGACTGGCGTGGTCGCGGTGCCGTTCAAACGCAGTTCCCGCCACTGGTTATCGTAGCTGTAAGTATCTTTGCTGCGCGCGCTGGTGGATGAGGTCACCAATCCTTGTGGATTCCAGCGCCAGCTGCTTTCGCCGTTGGTCATGCTATCACTGCCGCGCGCCACGCTTTTTTCCACTCTGAACTGTTTGTCATAGCGATACGTAGTGTCAGTAAAGCCATCTTTGCCCATGCTGGTGAATTTATCGGATGAGCTGACGATGTTGCCATGCTGCCCGATTTGCCAGCTGATGGTGCCCTGACGGTTATCGACCACTTCCTCTTGTCCCGCTTTGATCACTTTGACCATGTAGGCATATTCCGCCACCCAGCCGCGCTGAACGCGGGCGATATGCTGTTCCATCGTCAGCAGGACGTTGCCTTCATTTTTGTCGTAGGAGATATCGGCCACCATCAAATCGCCGCACTGATCAAACTGGCCAAGTACGCGCTTTTGCGAGTTCACATCTTTGCCAAATTCGCCCGCCACCACCTGACGCACTGCGCCTTTGGCATCGCCGCCCAGCATGATCCAGTTGTTGCTGCTGGTGATGTTTTTGCTCATCGGCGGACACGCCGTGCTGACCGCCAGCGCGACACCGCAGTACGGGAGAAGCAGCATTAAAACGGTACAAGGGATGGATTTCATGAAGGTTATCCGTACGAAGCCATAGCGTAATCAAAGCATCATTTACTCGATCACGCTATCTCCGCGGGAATGGCAGATAAAAAGAACCCCAGTTAGAAGAACTGGGGTTGGTACTTGCAAACATCACGTCGTTGGGACTGGCGTGCTGCGCGGCAAAATCGGGGTGAATTCAGGCTACCCGGACGGCGCTCAACTGCGTCATGCTTTTCATGGCTTCAACCACATCACCATCAACGCAATAGCGACTGAATTCATCGGTTTCCGCTTCGGAGCACATGGAAACACCGGCTTTACGGTAGCGCATCGGCGAAGCGACTAAACGGCTGGCGGAGCTGTGGACTTCCTGCAATCCACTGTCGATGAACTTCTGGATGTTGCTCAAACGTACGCCCGCACCGGCCATAATAATCGGACCTGTGCTGTGTTCATTTAGTTCCCGTAATAATGCAATTCCTGCTTCGGCGCTCTGTTGCTGGCCAGAAGTCAGGATACGCGCGATGCCTAAATCAGCCAGCACCTCAAGTGAGCGTTTCGGGCTGTGGCATAAATCAAAGGCGCGATGGAAGGTGACGTCCATGCCGTCACACAGCTTCATAATCTGCTGCATACGGTCGATATCGACATGCGCATCTTCATCCAGCATGCCAATCACTAAGCCGGGGAAACCGAGCTCACGCATTAGCGCAACGTCCGATTTCATCGACTCAAACTCATAGTTGGTGTAACAAAAATCGCCGCCGCGCGGACGGACAATAGGATGTACCGGGATCGAAATTTCACGTCGTGCCGCTTCCAGCACGCCGGCTGAAGGCGTCAACCCACCTTCGCGCGGTGCGCTGCACAGCTCCACGCGATCGGCACCGGACAGCTGCGCAGTCATTGCGCAGTCGATGCCGTAGCAACAAATTTCCAGTTTCGTCATACCATGCTCCTTCTCATGACTTCTGGCTCGGGATGAATGCTTCAGTTAGTCTACTTAATTGGACAGTTTACGTGGAACTCGCACTATGGCATTCGATTTTAATCAATGGATAGACCGTCGTCACAGCGATAGTTTGAAATGGCACAAATATGGTGATCGCGATGTGCTGCCGCTCTGGGTAGCAGACAGCGATTTCCGTTCGCCGCCGAGTGTGATTGAGGCCATTAAACAGCGCGCTGAGCACGGAGTTTTTGGCTATGGCGCAACGCCAACCGGATTGATTGATATCACCCTTTCGCGTTTAGCGCAGCGCTACAACTGGCAGATTGAGCCGGACTGGATTGTGTTATTGCCCGGCGTGGTGTGCGGTTTGAATCTTTCGGTCCGCGCATTCACGGAGGTTGGCGAATCCACCGTTTCCCCGACGCCGATTTATCCGCCGTTTCGTGGCGCAGCAAAGCTGGCTGACCGCGCGCAGGTAAATTTACCGCTGCGTTTACAAGACGATCGCTGGGTGATGGATCTGGATGATAGCGCGATGCAGGGCAATGAACGCCTGCTGATGCTGTGTAATCCACAAAATCCAGGCGGCACGGTTTATCGTCGTGACGAGCTGGAAGCGCAGCTGGCATTTGCGCAGCAGCATGATTTGATCGTCTGCTCCGATGAAATCCATTGCGATTTATTGCTGTCACCCGGCGCGCAGCACATTCCATTTGCGGCCTTAAGTGAAGATGCCGCACAGCGCAGCATCACGCTGCTATCGCCGTCGAAAACCTTCAATATTGCCGGATTGGGCGCGTCGCTGGCGATCATTCCCAATCCAGAGTTGCGCGCACGCTTTAATCGTGTGCGGGAAGGCATCGTGCCTGGCGTGGATATTCTGGCGCTGGTGGCGGCCGAAGCGGCGTGGCGCGATGGCGATGAGTGGCTGGCGGCGCAGCTGGATTATCTGCGTGCCAATCGCGACTGGCTGGTGGCGCAGGTCAATGCGCTGCCAGAACTGCAGATGGTCGCGCCGGAAGCGACTTATCTCGGTTGGATCGACGCCAGCAAGCTGGATGTCGCCAGCCCAATGGATTACTTCGAGCAGCACGGTCTCGGTTTTTCACCGGGCCACGATTTTGGCGACGATAATTTCGTGCGCTTCAACTTTGGCTGTACGCGCGCCACGCTGGAACAGGCGGTCGCGCGTTTGCAAAAAGCGGTCGCGGCGCGCCGTTAAGCCTGCTCGCTGGCGACGATCTCTTCCAGTCGCCACGGATGAAACTTAATCGTGGTTTGCCCGTCCGTCACCGCCAGCGTCGGATTGGGCAAACGCTCGTTATCGCCTTTGGGCGCGCTGGTTTTAAACGAGATGCCCGGCTGCGTCAGCGCATCATCTGAAAGCAGCGCCATCGCCCGCACACCCAGCGTTTCCGGTTCTCCACGCAGCACAATCTCCACGTGTTCCCAGCCTTCATGGCGATACAGCTTTTCGCCCGGCCACGGCAGTTCAACCACATCGATTTGCCAGCCCGCCAGGTTCAATGGCTGATGCAGTTTGAACAGGCAGATCGGGCGACCATTGATCATTGCCTCGGAAAACTGTGTGCCGATTTGCAACAAGCCCGCTTTCCAGCGTTCTGCTGTCGCAAACTGGTGGCAGCGCACCGCGACATGATCGGCTTCATGTTCAGTCAGGCTAAGGCCTAAACGTTCGGAAAATTTCAGCAGCGACTGCTCAAAACGAGCCATGTCTTGTTTTAAATCATCCAATTCCGTAGGAAAGTGAGTCTGCATCATGCCTTACCCCTAATTCAGTTTAAATTTACTAATCAATATGAAATTTGCTACCCATTGATTCCGCTTGACAAAATTGTCGGATTCATCCGATTTGATCGCCAAAAAGGCTGAAAACCGCATAAATAGACCATTCATTTAGGATTTATCGCCAAATCAGGTCCAGCAGTTA
Organism: Pantoea sp. B9002; assembly: GCF_013385945.1. Taxonomy (NCBI): domain Bacteria; kingdom Pseudomonadati; phylum Pseudomonadota; class Gammaproteobacteria; order Enterobacterales; family Erwiniaceae; genus Pantoea; species Pantoea sp. B9002. The sequence continues at coordinate 101,520 of NZ_JACAPA010000020.1, read as the reverse complement.
CTTTATGAAAGTGACCTAACCATCTGTTATTAATCACAATAGTTAATACAATGAGATAACTCTTATTTAAGTTGCAAACAATTGCAGCTTGAAACCCTTTCTTATAAATTTGGGTTTCACAACTACAAGGAACGGCCTTATGTCTATGCTCATTGTTGTCGCGGTCCTGATTGCATTAATGGGATTTGCAATTTCCCGCCATTGGAAGGTGCGTGAAGACAAAAGCGTTAAAAATCCTCGTCGTCACCCACGGCGCCGTTAATCGGCGCTGAGGGCCCGATGTTGCCTGTCATCAGATACCGAATAGCTGACTCACTTTAACATTTCACGTATACTTCCCCTCTTATTTTTCCGTCCCGCCGCGCAGTTGCGGGATGACGACATCGGCTCGCCGCCTACAGGCGGGCCTTTTCAGCATATGAAGGTAACGCGGTGAATATTCAGGCTCTTCTTTCCGACAAAGTCAGTCAGGCAATGATTGCGGCGGGTGCGCCTGCCGATTGCGAACCTCAGGTTCGTCAGTCTGCGAAGGTACAGTTCGGTGATTACCAGGCAAACGGTATGATGGCCGTAGCGAAAAAGCTCGGTCAGGCACCGCGACAACTTGCTGAGCAGGTGATTCAGCATCTGGATCTTAACGGCATCGCCAGCAAAGTCGAAATCGCCGGTCCCGGCTTTATCAATATCTTCCTCGATCGTGCATGGCTGGCGGCGCAAACCGCGCAGGCGCTGCAGCTGCCGCGTCTTGGCGTGAGCGCGGTTGCGCCGCAAACTATCGTGGTGGATTACTCCGCGCCCAACGTGGCGAAGCAGATGCACGTCGGTCACGTTCGCTCCACCATCATTGGGGATGCGGCAGTGCGCACGCTGGAGTTCCTCGGCCATAACGTGATCCGCGCCAACCACGTCGGCGACTGGGGCACGCAGTTCGGCATGCTGATTGCCTATCTGGAAAAGCAGCAGAACGAACATCACGAAGAGATTGCGCTGGCTGACCTGGAAGCCTTCTACCGCGAAGCCAAAGTGACCTACGATGCCGACGAAGCTTTCGCCGAGCGCGCGCGTAATTACGTGGTGAAGCTGCAGGGTGGCGACGAATATTGCCGCAGCATGTGGAAGAAACTGGTCGATATCACCATGAGCCAGAACCAGCTGGTGTATGACCGCCTGAACGTGACGCTGACGCGCAAAGATGTGATGGGTGAAAGCCTGTACAACGACATGCTGCCGGGCATCGTCGCCGATCTGCGTGAAAAAGGCCTGGCAGTGACCAGCGAAGGCGCCACGGTAGTTTTCCTTGATGAGTTCAAAAACAAGGAAGGCGAACCGATGGGCGTGATCATTCAGAAGAAAGATGGCGGCTATCTCTACACCACCACCGACATCGCCTGCGCCAAATACCGTTTCGAAACGCTGCATGCCGATCGCGTGCTCTATTACATCGATTCCCGTCAGCATCAGCATCTGCAGCAGGCGTGGACCATCGTGCGTAAAGCCGGTTACGTGCCGGAATCGGTACCGCTTGAACATCACGCGTTCGGCATGATGCTGGGTAAAGATGGTCGTCCATTCAAAACCCGCAGCGGCGGCACTATTCGCCTCGCCGATTTGCTGGATGAAGCGGTAGAACGTGCGCATGCGTTGGTGAGCGAGAAGAATCCAGAGATGTCAGCGCAGGAGCTGAAAGATCTGTCGGAAGTGGTTGGCATCGGCGCGGTCAAATACGCTGACCTGTCAAAAAGCCGCACCACCGATTACATCTTCGACTGGGACAACATGCTGGCCTTCGAAGGCAACACCGCGCCTTACATGCAATACGCCTACACGCGCGTGCTGTCTGTGTTCCGCAAAGCCGGCATTGATGCCGATAGCCTGAGCGGCGACATCGTGCTGACCGAAGAGCGTGAAGCGCAGCTGGCCACGCGTCTGCTGCAGTTCGAAGAAGTGATTACTCAGGTCGCGCGCGACGGCACGCCACACGTGATGTGTGCTTACCTCTACGATCTGGCCGGCCAGTTCTCTGGCTTCTACGAACACTGCCCAATTCTCTCCGCCGAGGACGAGAATATCCGTCAGAGCCGCCTGCAGCTGGCCGCGTTAACCGCGAAAACGCTGAAGCAAGGTCTGGATACGCTGGGCATTAAAACCGTCGAACGCATGTAATATATCTGGCGGAGAGCGCCGCAACGGCTCTCCGCTGCTTTCCCTTCTGACAATATTCTGCTCTTCAGCCTGCTCTGAATAGCGCTTCTGCCCTGCCCAATACCCGCCATTTCTCAACCTCGACACGCTTTCTCATTTTTCCGACACAGCTCACCAAATAAACAAAACTCATACCTTCATAACCATTTTATGGCAGACAAACTCGCACGCCATCCCTAATTTGGTTATGGAAGCAAGAACACAAAAACATGCAACAAGCTGTTTTAAAAGCTAAAAACTATAAAACTTACCCCTGCAATCGGGTTAAAGTGATGCCCCCGGCCAATGTCAGGGCAGAAAAAAATCTCAACCCGATAACGTCATTAATAAAAAAATCAGAGCGTATCCTATGAGCAATCACGACATTATCGATGTAAAAGGCTGGATCGACGCCCGCCCGATCACCGGATACCAGTGGCTGACCCTCAGCCTGTGTTTCATCATCATCATGTTTGATGGCTACGACGCGGCAGCGATGGGTTTCATTGCGCCCGCGTTGATTGAAGACTGGGGCATCAGCCATGCGGAAATGGGGCCGATTCTCGGTGCCGCGATGTTCGGCGTGGCGATTGGCGCGCTGATTGCAGGTCCGTGGTCCGACAAATTTGGCCGCAAACGCGTGCTGCTGCTGTCGATTGCCGTCTTCGCGTGCTTCAGCCTGATGAGCGCTTTCGCCCGCACGCCGCTGGAGATGGGCGTATTACGTTTTCTCACCGGCCTCGGTCTCGGTGCGGTGATGCCGAACTGCGTCACGCTGGTGTCGGAATATATGCCGGAGCGCCGCCGCAGCCTGATGATCACCGTGATGTACAGCGGGTTTAATATCGGTTCCGGACTGGGCGGATTCATCGCCGCCGGCATGCTGCCGCACTTTGGCTGGCAAGCGGTGCTGGGTTTGGGTGGCTTGCTGCCGTTGCTGATGTTACCCCTGCTGCTGTGGCTGCTGCCGGAATCAGCGATGTACATGGTGGTGCGCAAAGTCAGTCGCGACAAGATTGCCACGGTACTCAAACGTCTGGGCGGCGAGTTCTCCGCTGGCACCGCCTTTGTGCTCAATGCGCCAATCATCCCGAAAAAGGCGCAGGTGCTGCAGCTGTTCAGCCGCGGCTATGCGGGCGGCACGGTGGTGTTATGGCTTACCTACTTCATGGGGCTGTTTGTCATCTACCTGCTTAACGGCTGGCTGCCAACCATCCTGCGTTCTGGCGGCGTAACGCTAGAGCGTGCGGCGATTGTGGCGGGCTTATTCCAGCTCGGCGGCACCTTTGGCGGCCTGATGGTCGGTGGGCTGATGGACCGTTTCAAAGCGAAATATGTGATTGCCCTGTTCTATCTGCTGGGCAGCTTCTGCCTGGTGTCGCAGGGCATCTGGAGCTTTGGCCCGAATGTGCTGGCGCTGCTGGTGTTCTTCGCCGGCGTCTGCATCAACGGTGCGCAAACCGGATTGCAGGCCTTCTCCCCGGCCTTTTATCCCACTGAAATGCGCGCCACCGGCGTGTGCTGGATGCACGGCATTGGTCGCAGCGGCGCCATTATCAGCTCGTCGCTGGGCGGCGTGCTGCTCGGCGTGTTCCCTGGGCAAACAGCCATTTTTATCGTTTTGTCGCTCCCGGCAGTTTTGGCGGCACTTTCCATCACCCGACATCACCCTGCACAGGTGGCCCGTCAGGTTAAAGGCATCGACCTTAACGACCTGCCGTCCCTGTCGCGTACCCTCAATAATCGATGAAGTAGAGGTCAAAAAAATTATGGCTAAAATCATAGGCGGTTTAGCGGTTTCCCATACGCCCACCATTGGCTTTGCGGTTGATCACAACAAGCAGCAGGAAGGCGCATGGGCCCCGATTTTCGATGGCTTTGCGCCGATGCAGCGCTGGCTGGAGGAGAAGAAACCGGACGTGCTGCTGTATGTGTTTAACGATCACGTTACCTCCTTCTTTTTTGATCACTACTCGGCGTTTGTGCTGGGCATTGATGACGAATATGCCGTTGCGGATGAAGGCGGCGGCCCGCGCGATCTGCCGCCGGTAAAAGGCCATGCGGCGCTGTCACAACATATTGGTGCCAGCCTGATGGCGGATGAGTTCGATATGTCATTCTTCCAGGACAAAGCGCTGGATCACGGCCTGTTTTCACCGCTGTCGGCGCTGGCACCGTGGCAAGGCGGCTGGCCGATGCAGGTGGTTCCGCTGGCGGTTGGCGTTTTGCAGTTCCCGATCCCGACGGCGCGTCGCTGCTATAAACTTGGCCAGGCGCTGAAGCGCGCGGTAGAGAGTTTCCCGGAGGATCTGAACGTTGCGGTGGTCGCGACCGGCGGCGTTTCACATCAGGTACACGGCGAGCGCTGCGGCTTCAACAACCCCGAATGGGATGCGCAGTTTATCGATCTGTTGATCAACGATCCTGAGCGCCTGACCGAAATGACGCTGGCTGAATACGCCACGCTCGGCGGTCTGGAAGGTGCGGAAGTGATTATGTGGCTGATCATGCGCGGTGCGCTGTCGGCCAACGTCGAGAAACTGCATCAGGATTACTATCTGCCTTCGATGACCGGGATCGCCACGCTGATCCTCGAAAATCAGTCACGCGAAGCGCCGGTCGATGTGCATCAGCGTCAGCGCGATAAGATCAACCTGCAGCTCAGCGGCGTGGAAAAACTGCCCGGCACCTATCCGTTCACCCAGGCGCGCAGCCTGAAAGCGCTGCGCATCAACCGCTTCCTGCACCGCATGATTCAGCCAGAGTGGCGTAAGCGTTTCCGCGAAGCTCCGCAGGTGCTGTATCAGGAAGCCGGGCTAAGCGCTGAAGAGCAAACGCTGATTACCCAGCTCGACTGGCGCGGCATGATCCATTACGGCGTCAGCTTCTTCCTGCTGGAAAAACTGGGTGCGGTGGTGGGCGTCTCTAACCTGCATATCTACTCGGCGATGCGCGGTGAAACGCTGGAACAGTTCCAGCAGACGCGCAATCAGCAGGTGCTCTACTCGGTAGCGGGGAAAGCAGACTGATGTTTACGCAACCGGTCATCGATTGTCATCACCACGTATTTGATCCCGTAAACTTTCCCTGGGCGCCCGAGAGCGCCTATAACCCGGACGGACACGAGCTGGCGACGCCGGATTACTATCGCGCCGTGATGCAGGCGTACAACATCCGCCACTCGCTGATTGTCGGCCCGACGTCGGGATATAACACCGATAACCGCTGCCTGCTGGATACCATCAAGCGCGGTGAAGGACGTTTTAAAGGTATTGCCGTCACGCCGCGTGACGTGGATAGCGACACGCTCGCCAGCCTGAAAGATCAAGGCATCGTCGGCATTGCGCTTAACGTGGCGATGCTGGGCACCGAGCCGTTTATAAAGCTTGATGCCCTGATGGGCAGGCTGGCGGAGCTGGATCTCTTTGCCCAGATTCAGGTGCAGAACGACCAGCTGCTGGCGCTGATGCCGCTGCTGTCACGCACCCGCACGCGTTTGCTGATCGATCACTCCGGTCGGCCAGACGTCAGCGCGAGCGTAGCGCAACCGGCCTTTCAGGCGCTGCTGTCGCTGGCCGGTCAGCAGCGCACCAGCGTTAAGCTGTCCGGGCTGGCGAAATTCTCCCGACAGCCGTATCCCTTCAGCGATGGTCATCCTTACCTGCTGGCCTTGCTGGACGCTTTCGGCGCGGAAAATTGCATGTGGGGTTCGGACTGGCCCTTCCTGCGTGCCACTGAACGCATGGATATGGGCACGCAACTGCTGCTGATCGAACAGCTGATCCCCGATGAAAAGAGCCGCCGTCAGGTGCTTTGGCACACGCCACAGCGGCTGTTTGGTTTTACTGAATTACAGGAGTCACGATGAGAAGCATCTATGTACTGAACGGCCCGAACCTCAATCTGCTGGGCACCCGCGAGCCAGAAACCTACGGCTCCGATACGCTGCAAAGCGTCGAAGCGCTGTGCCGCGCCACGGCGGAAGAGCTGGGCGTGGCGATTGAGTTTCGCCAGACCAATCACGAAGGGGAAATGATCGAGTGGATTCAGCAGGCACGGCTGGAGGCGCAGGCGCTGGTGATCAACCCAGCGGCGTGGACACACACCTCGGTGGCGATCCGCGATGCGGTCACCGGCGTGGCGTTGCCGCTGTGGGAAGTGCACATCACTAACGTGCACAAGCGTGAGCCGTTCCGTCATCACTCCTATCTTTCCGACGTCGCGCAGGGCGTTATCTGCGGCTACGGCATTCGCGGTTACCGCTATGCGTTGATGGAAGCGGCGCGCGTCGGCTGATTACTCATCCTGCCCGCACACTTCACGCAGGCAGCGGATCAACGCATCCGCTGCCGGTGAGTGCAGACAGCCCGCACGCACCGTCAGCCCGATGGCGCGATCGGTATCCGGTAACGGCACCGGCAGCGCCACTAGCGCGCCGGACGCCAGCTCCACTTCCAGCTGGTGAGCGGAGACCGCCGCCAGCATATCCGACTGCATCAGCAAGCCGCGCACCAACGCCAGATCGCCGGTCTCCACCACCGGATCGGGCGCCGGAATGCCCATCGCCTGAAAACTGTTATTCAGCAGATAACGCGCCGGCGTGGCCGAACGCGGCAGCACCCAACGCGCAGCGCGCAGATCATCGGTAGAAAGCTCACGTCCCACCAGCGGATGATCGTGACGCGCCAGCAGCACCATACGTTCGGAGAACAGCGTCTCGCGCGTGACGTCCAGCGCATCTTCATCGCGGCGCAGCGCGCCAAAGATAAAATCGATATCGCCCGAGCGCATCTCCGAAGCCAGCACGCCAAAGGCGCTTTCACTGGTCACCACGCGTACGCCCGGATAACGCGCCGTCAGCATCACAATCGCCTGCGGCAAGATGCGCGTGCGGCCCAGCGGCAATGCGCCAACGCGCACCGTTCCCTCGAGTATCCCGCTGCGAGCGGCAATATCGGCCGGAATGTGGCGCAGTTCATTGAGCGCACGCCGCACGTTGGCTTCGATTTCACGCCCGGCCAGCGAAGGCATCATGCCGTGCGGCGTGCGCTCCAGCAGCGCGATGCCCGCGCCGTTTTCCAGCACGCGCAGCGCGGCGCTCACCGCCGGCTGGCTGAGTCCGAGACGTGCCGCCACCGTCTGCATATGCCGCGTCTGACACAGCGTGATAAAAATTTGCAGCCGACGCACGTTAAACAGCCACAGCGGTTCCGCGTCGCTGCGCTGCGCACCGCGTCCCTGCAATTTAGCCAGCCGCTGCGGCACCTGATGCAGCTCCTCAATCGCCCGCAGCGCGCGCGGCAGCACACATTTACCGAAGTCAGTCAGCATCATGCCACCGGCGTGACGTTCAAAAAGCGTCACGCCTAACGTGAGCTCAAGGTCGCGAATGGCGCGGGTGATTGCTGACTGGGTGCGAAATAATTCATCTGCCGCCCGTGAGACACTGCCTTGTGCCACCACCTGACTAAATGCCCTGATTTGCATCAGATTTGTCAGCTCCTGCGTGCCCTTTTCCGCCATCTTTCCCTGCCTGTTTTCGCCACCGATCGATGTCGCAATATAAATAAAACGCATACCCGCTGCAATTAAATTAATTATCGCCGCCAGGTTGGCGGTGACAGCATGGAAAAAAACAGCGGAGGAGTATGCCATGACTAACAACACCCCAAAAAAAACCGCGCTGGTGGTCAGCGCTCACTCAGCAGATTTCGTCTGGCGCGCCGGCGGTGCCATTGCGCTGCACCATGCGCAGGGCTATGACGTCCACGTTGTCTGTCTTTCATTTGGCGAGCGCGGCGAGTCGGCCAAGCTGTGGCGCAAAGGGGAGATGAGCGAGGCGAAAGTCAAAGCCGCTCGCCGCAGCGAGGCGCAAGCCGCCGCCGAGATTCTCGGTGCCAGCATCGAATTTTTTGATCTCGGCGATTATCCGCTGCGTGCCGATAAAGAAACCCTGTTCCGCCTGGCGGACGTCTATCGCCGGGTGCAGCCGCACTTTGTTCTGACTCACTCGTTGCAGGATCCCTACAACTACGATCACCCAATGGCCACGCATCTGGCGCAGGAGGCGCGCATTATCGCCCAGGCCGAAGGCTACCGCCCGGGCGAAAAAATCGTCGGTGCGCCGCCGGTGTACTGCTTCGAACCGCACCAGCCTGAGCAGTGCAACTGGAAGCCGGATGTGCTGCTGGATATCACCTCGGTGTGGGACAAAAAATATCAGGCGATTCAGTGTATGGCCGGGCAGGAACATCTGTGGGAATACTACACGCGCGTGGCACAGCAGCGCGGTGTGCAGGCCAAGCGTAACGTCGGGATTACCACCAGCCGCGACATCATTTATGGCGAAGGCTATCAGAGCATCTTCCCGCGCGTAACGGAGGATCTGGCATGAGCATCATCGCGAAAAAAGGCGTCGCGGTGCGTAACATTCCGCGCGCGGCAGCCGCAGATATCGACGCGCTGGCGCGCTTTGGCGTCGCCACCGTGCATGAAGCGCAGGGGCGCAAAGGCTTGCTCGATCCCGCCCTTCGCCCGATTCAGCAGGATTGTGCCATCGCTGGCAGCGCGGTCACCGTGCTGGTGGCGCCGGGTGATAACTGGATGTTTCACGTCGCGGTGGAACTCTGTCAGCCGGGCGATGTGCTGGTGGTCGCGCCGACCTCGCCGTGCAGCGACGGCTTCTTCGGCGATCTGCTGGCGACCTCGCTGCAGGCGCGCGGCGTGCGCGGGCTGGTGGCGGATGTCGGTGTGCGCGATAGCCGCACGTTGCGCGAGATGGGCTTTGCCGTCTGGTCGCGTGCGGTGTATGCGCAGGGCACGGTGAAAGAGACGCTCGGTTCGGTAAATGTGCCGCTGGTATGTGCCGGGCAGCTGATCTGGCCGGGTGACGTTATCGTGGCTGATGACGACGGCGTGGTGGTGGTGGCACGCGATGAAGCCGCCAGCGTGGCGGCCAAAGCGCGTCAGCGTGAAGAGCTGGAAGAGAGCAAACGCCTGCGTTTAGCGGCCGGTGAGCTGGGCCTCGATATCTATCAGATGCGTCCACGCCTGGCGGAAAAAGGACTGCGCTATCTCGACACGCTCGATCAACTGGAGGAGTAAATCATGCGCCAGCGTCGCATTCCCTGCTTACTGATGCGCGGCGGCACCTCGAAAGCCGCCTGCTTTCTGGCACAGGATCTGCCAGCAGATCCGGCAGCCCGCGATCGGGTGCTGCTGGCGGTGATGGGATCGCCCGATATCCGTCAAATTGATGGCCTCGGCGGGGCCGATCCGCTCACCAGCAAAGTGGCGATCGTCAGCGCTTCGCGGCGGGACGATGCCGATGTCGATTACCTGTTTGCCCAGGTCAACGTCGATCAAGCCCGCGTCGATTACGGGCAAAACTGCGGCAATATCCTCGCCGCCGTCGGGCCTTTCGCCGTCGAACGCGGGCTGGTCAAGGCAGGCAGCGAACGCACCCGCGTGCGCATTTTCATGCAGAACACCGGGCAGATTGCCGAGGCGGCGTTCGCCACACCCGACGGTGAAGTCGACTATGACGGTGATCTGCGCATTGATGGCGTGCCGGGCAGCGCAGGCGAGATCGCCCTCACCTTCAAAGATATTGCCGGTTCGAGCTGTGGCGCGCTGTTGCCGACCGGTCAGCCGCGCGATCGTTTTGATGGCATCGACGTCACCTGCATCGACAACGGCATGCCGGTGATTCTGGTGCGCGCGGCGGATGTCAATCGCAGCGGCTATGAAAGCCGCGACGCGTTGGATAACGACAGCGAGCTCAAGCAGCGGCTGGAGTCGATCCGCCTGCAGGCCGGGCCGCGTATGAATCTGGGTGATGTCAGCCAGCGTACAGTGCCCAAAGTCACGCTGCTGGCCGAAGCGCGTCACGGCGGCGCAATCAGCTCACGCACCTTTATTCCGCACCGCTGCCACGCCTCGATTGGCGTGCTTGGCGCGGTCAGCGTCGCCAGCGCCTGCCTGATCCCCGGCAGCGTCGCCGACGGACTGGCACGCACCAGCCAGCAACCTCAACAGCGCCTGAGCGTGGAACATCCCAGCGGCGAATTCAGCGTGTTGCTGCAGCGCGAAGGCGATAACCCGCTGGCGGGCTGCGGTCTGCTGCGCACCGCACGCGCCATTTTCGCCGGTGAGGTCATGATTCCGGCGGCGGTCTGGCCATTCAGCAAGGAGTAATTGATGAACATCACCTTTATCGGTTTTGGCGAAGCGGGCGGCATTCTCGCCCATGATTTACAGGCGCAGGGCAATGCGGTGACGGTATGGGATCGCAAAGCCCTCGCGGCAGAAACCCTGCCCGCGCTGCAGCAAAAAGCGCAGCAGAGCGGCGTGCGGCTGGCCGCTTCGCTGGCGGATGCATTGCAGGACGCCGCGCTGGTGTTCTCCACCGTTACCGCGTCGCAGGCATTCAAGGTGGCGCAGCAGGCGGCAGCGCTGTTACAGGCTGGGCAGCATTTTCTCGATCTCAACTCGGTGGCACCGCACACCAAACGCGCCGCGGCCGAAGTGATTCACGCTGCGGGTGCCAGCTATATCGACGTGGCGGTGATGGCGCCGGTGCCGCCCAAGCGGCTGGCGACACCGCTGCTGATTGGTGGCGCTCAGGCTGAACAGGTGCAACCGCTGCTGCAACAGCTGGGTCTTAACAGCCGCCTGCTGGGTGACGAAGTGGGTGAAGCGTCGGCGATTAAGATGTGCCGCAGCGTGATGATCAAAGGCCTCGAAGCGCTGACCACCGAATGCCTGAGCGCGGCGCGCCAGTATGGCGTAGAGCAAGCGGTGCTCGACTCGCTGCACGCCAGTTTCCCGTCGCTGGGCTGGAACGATCAGCTGCCGCACTACCTGATTAGCCGCGTGGCGGAGCACGGCCAGCGACGCGCTGAAGAGATGCAGGAAGTGGTGAAAACGCTGCAGGACGTCAAGGTACCGGCCGCCATGAGCGCAGCGATTGTTGCCACGCAGCAAGGGCTGATTGATGCGTTAAACGCCCGTTCCCTGCGCTATCAACAACTGACGCCGTTCGTCTGGCAACAGACGCTGGATAAGATCTATCCACCTCAATGAGTTATACGCATAGAGGTATGCGTTTTGTTTATCGGCAATTGTTTACATTTTTGCAACAGCGTAGCGTAAGCGAGACGAGAAGCACGTTTTAAAACAATAAATATCGGAAGCAAAACATGAAGATTAGAGCATCTGTCGCCCTTTCCCTGCTGCTGGCAGCGGGTATTGGCCAGGCCAGCGCCGCCGCGCTGGACGCCAGCCACACCAACCAGGTGATGACCAGTGTTAAAAACAGCATCAGCGCGCAGCACAGCACCGGCTGTGTAGCAGTGGTTGATGCCAGCGGTACGCTGCTGGCCTTCCAGCGCCTTGACGGCGCATCGCCGGGCTGCGTCGATGCCGCCATTGGCAAAGCGCGCACCTCGGCGCTGTATCACGCCCCTTCCCTGAAATTTATGCAGCGTCTGCAGAGTGGCGAAACCACGGTTCTCGCCATCCCGCACGCTGTGGCGCTCGGCGGCGGTTTCCCGCTCACGCTGCAGAATGAAGTGGTCGGCGCCGTCGGCGTCAGCACCCCCAAACAGGATCTGGATAACCAGGCTTCAGAGGCTGCCGCTCAGGCGCTGAAATAACTCTCGGGAATTTCCATGATGACTCTTTCACGCCGCCGGTTGCTGACCGGCACGGGGGGGCTGTTGGTGGCTGGCGTCCTGGCGCAGGCGCTTCCCGGCAGCCTGGCTTTCGCCTCGCCACCGCTGGCCGCCGCAGTGGCACCGTCCGCCAGTTTCACGGCGATTTCCACCCGATTAACCGGACTGGACCAGCCGGATGCCCTGCTGGCGCAGCGCCTGTACAGCTGGCTGCACGCACATTTCCCGCAGCTGGATAACCAGCTCGATACGCTCAGCGCGCTGCTGCAGCAGCAACCCGCCGCCAACGGCAGCAGCCTGCTGGCGCTGCTGAGTAGCCAGCCCAAAGCCCTGAACGATCTTTATCAGGCGCTGGTTTCCGGCTGGTATCTCGGTGTCGTCGGGCCGCTGCCGCGTCCGCAATGTATCGCCTTTGAAAATATCGTCAGCTACCAGCTGGTGCGTGATTCCCTGTTACCACCGAGTTACGCGCCGGGGCAACCTAACTTCTGGACACAGCCGCCTGCAAGGAGAGCACATGTCTGATTCATTAAGCGCCGATGTGGTGGTGATTGGCGCCGGCATTGCCGGTTCACTGGCGGCGCTGAAGATGGCCAAAGCGGGCGCATCGGTTTTGATGCTGGAGTCCGGCCCGGAGATTAAGCGCGATCAGGCGGTGGAGTATTTTCGCAATTCGCCGTTTAAGGGCGACTTCACCGAACCGTATCCGCCGCAGCCGTGGGCACCGCAGCCAAAATTCATCCCCAGCGATAACAATTACCTGATCCAGAAAGGCCCGGATCCCTATCGCGCCCAATATCTGCGCGGCACCGGCGGCACCACATGGCACTGGGCTGGACAGGCGTTCCGCCTGTTGCCGAACGATATGCGCATTCAGTCGCTGTACGGCGTTGGCCGCGACTGGCCCATCAGCTATGACGAGCTGGAACCCTATTACTGCGACGCTGAATACCAGATGGGCGTATCTGGCGACAGCGATCTGGCTTCGCCGCGTTCGCGCCCTTACCCGCTGCCGGGCATTCCGCTGCCGTACGGCTTCGATCGTCTGAAGCAGCGACTCGGTCCGTTGGGTTATGAGGTGGGCATCGGTCCGCAGGCGCGTAACAGCATCGCCTATGACGGCCGCCCGGCCTGCTGCGGCAACAACAACTGCATGCCGGTTTGTCCGATTGATGCGCAGTATCACGGCGGCATTGCCGCACGTAAGGCGCTGGATGCCGGTGTCAAAATCGTCACCAATGCGGTGGTGTTCCGCATTGAAGCTGACGACAAAGGCACCATTCAGGCGGTGCACTATCTCGATCAGAACAAAGCGCGCCATCGCGTCACCGGCAAACAGTTTGTCCTGACCGCCAACGGCATCGAAAGCCCGAAAATCCTGCTGCTCTCCACCAGCGATCGCTACCCGGACGGCATCGCCAACAGCTCCGGCATGGTGGGCCGCAACCTGATGGATCATCCCGGATCGTCAGTGGAGTTCTACGCTGATGAGCCGGTGTGGTTTGGCCGTGGGCCAATGCGTCCCGGCAGCATCAACAATATGCGCGACGGCGATTTCCGTGGTGAGCGCTCGGCGCTGCGTATCGACCTCGCGAACACCTCGCCGGTGCGCTATCTCACCGAACGTCTGGTGCGTCAGGGTTATTACGGCAAGGCGCTTAACGACAAGCTGGCCTTCCAGGCCGAGCGTTTTGTTCAGTTGAAGTGTCTGCTGGAGATGCTGCCGGAGCCGCAGAACCGCGTCACGCTGAGCAAAACCGAGAAGGATGCCTGGGGCATTCCCCGCCTCGAGGTTTACTACAGCTTCCCGGACTACGTGCATCGCGGCTATGACCAGTCAATGATCGACTTCCAGCGCATGGTGAAAGAGATGGGCGGAACCGAGGCGGTTTACAGTAAGCGCGGCGTTTACGACAACAACCAGCACATTACCGGCACCATGATCATGGGCAGCAATCCGCAGGATTCGGTGGTGGATGGTCACTGCCGCACCCACGATCACCCGAACCTGTTTATCGCCGGCACCGGCATTATGCCGTCGGCCTCGACGGTTAACTCAACGCTGACCGGAACCGCGCTGGCGCTGCGTATGGCCGATAGCGTTCTGGCAAGCTTGTAAGGAGCACCCGATGAAACCTGTATTTATTCAGGCCGCTATCGCGGTGGTCCTGATGCAGTGCGCCGTGGCGCAGGCGGCAGACAATGCCGCTCAGATTAAGCGCGGCGAATATCTGGCGCGCGCCGGTGACTGTACCGCCTGTCATACCGCCACCAACGGCCCGCTGTTTGGCGGCGGCTTTGCGGTCAGTACGCCTTTCGGCCAGATCTGGGGCAGCAATATCTCCTCCGATAAGCAGTACGGTATCGGCAGCTGGAGCGACGATCAGTTTGTTGCGGCAGTGCGCGACGGCATTGGCAAAAACGGCGAGCAGCTCTACCCGGCGATGCCGTATGACTCCTTTACCAAAATGAAGCGCGAGGATGTGCTGGCGATCAAAGCCTATTTGCTGTCGATGCCGCCGGTGCATCAGGCTTCACCGCAAACCGACCTGCCGTTCCCGTTCAACCAACGCTGGGGCATGCGCTTCTGGAAGTGGTTTAACTTCGACAAAGGCGAATTGCAGAACGATACGCAGCAGAGCGCGCAGTGGAATAACGGCCGCTATCTGGTTGAAGCCCTGGCGCACTGCGGCACATGCCATACGCCGCGTAATCTGACCATGGGCATGGACAACGATAAAACGCTGGCCGGTGGCGATCTCGGCGGCTGGATGGCGTACAACATCACGCCGGATAAGCAGGCAGGCATCGGTGACTGGAGCCAGCAGCAACTTGTGACTTACCTGAAAACCGGGTTTGTCGCCAACAAAGCCAGCGCCTCCGGGCCGATGGCCGAAGCAATTGAGCACAGCCTGCAATATCTGCCCGAAAGCGATCTGCAGGACATCGCCACCTATGTGCGCAGCGTTAAGCCACTGCCGGACGCGCAGCAAACCCGGGCGCGCGACAGTTGGGGACAACCTTCCACCGCGCTGATTGCTCTGCGCGGTGCCGATGATGCCACCCTCAACGCCCAGCCCGGTGCGGTGGTGTTTGCCGGTAACTGTGCCAGCTGTCACGGCGCGGAAGGTGCGGGATCGGGCAGCGGTTTCCATGCCTATCCGTCGCTGTTCCATCACACCAGCACCGGCGCGGCAGATGCGCTAAACGTGGTATCGGTGGTCCTCAACGGTGTGCATCGCCATATGCGCGAAGGCGAAGTCTTTATGCCGCCTTTTGCCGCTGAACTGAGTGACCAGCAGGTGGCGGACGTCAGTAACTTTGTTACCCAGCAGTTTGGTAATCCGGCGGCGGCCAAAGTGGATGCGAAGCAGGTGAAAGGGTTAAGAGAGGATGCAAAACTGGCTTCACCGCCAATTTACGGTCAGGGAGATAAGCCTTAATCCATGCACTCGGCGGCGCAGGGCGCGTCGCCGAGGTAGCACGCGTTACTGATAATTCACCGTCACTTCACTGCTCACCACGCGCAAGCCCGGTGGCAATGCGCCCTTCCCCTGAAAGCCAAACGCCAGATGCAGCGTCTCTTCCGCCGCCACGTTGGCTAAGCCGCGCGTACTGCCGCTGGCGCCTTCGATTTCCACACAACGATCGCCCGCACACAAACGCACCACCAAACCCGAGGGCGCAGGACGGCTGAGCTGATAACGCCAGTTCACCACGGAAATATTGCCCGGCGCGCTGGAGGGCGCACGCAGCGCAGGCGTCATCAGCCAGTTACCGCGCACGCCAAGGCTTGGGCCGCTGGCGTTGGCGCTCCAGGCACCGCTGGCCGCATCAGCAGCGAGCGGCAGCGCCATCATTGGCAACATCATCAATGCCCAGCACCAGCGACGCATTACTTGCCTCCAATGGTGGCGGTCATGCGGATTTGACGGTTGTCGGTCAGCTCCATATTCGACAGCACAATCAGCTGCGGCAGATTGCGGCGCAGGAAACGTGCCAGCAGCGCACGTAGCGGATGATTGACCAGCAGCACCGGCGGCGCGCCCGCCATCTCTTGCTGCTGCAGTGCGCCTTGCGCCTGCACCAGTAAGCGATCCGCCAGCCCCGGCTCGAGTCCGCCGCCGCCCTGCAGCGCCTGCAGCAGCAGACGTTCCAGCGTGGCATCGAGGCCAATCACCTGCACTTCGCCGTTGCCAGGGAACCACTGTTGGGTAATCGCCCGTCCCAGCGCCACACGCACTACGCTGGTGAGCTCTTGCGGATCGTTCTGCACCGGCGCATGTTCCGCCAGCGTCTCAATAATGGTGCGCATATCGCGAATCGAGACGCGCTCGGTCAGCAGGTTTTGCAGTACTTTGTGCAGCGTGGTCAGCGTGATGACGCCCGGCACCAGATCTTCGGTCAGCTTCGGCATCTCTTGCGTAACGCGATCCAGCAGCTGCTGCGCTTCCTGACGGCCAAACAGCTCGCTGGCGTATTGGCCAATCAGGTGATTGAGGTGCGTCGCCACCACGGTGCTGGCTTCCACCACGGTAAAGCCCTGAATCTGCGCCTGCTCTTTCAATGCGCTGTCGATCCAGATCGCCGCCAGACCAAAGGCCGGATCGACGGTTGGCTCGCCCGGCAGCGAACCAGCGGCGGTGCCAGGGTTGATCGCCATCCAGCGGCCCGGATAAGCATCGCCGCTGCCAATTTCTACGCCTTTCATCAGGATGCGGTAACGCGCGGGCGGCAGCTCCATGTTGTCACGGATATGCACCACCGGCGGCAGGAAGCCGACCTCTTGTGCCACCTTCTTACGAATACTGCGGATACGTCCCAGCAGTTCGCCGTTTTGCAGGTGATCGACCATCGGAATCAGGCGATAACCCACTTCCATGCCGAGGGAATCTTCCAGCTGCACATCGGTCCACGACGCTTCCACCGTGGCCGGCGTCTCCTGGGTTTTCACCAGACTGGAGGCTTCCGCCGGTTTCTTCGGCTGCATTTCGCGACCGCGCAGCCACCAGGCCAGGCCCAGCAGCGCAGCGGTAAACAGCAGGAAGACGAGGTTTGGCATGCCCGGCACCAGGCCGAGCAAACCAATCACGCCGCCACTCAGCATCAGCACGCGCGGGTTCTTGAACAGCTGGGTCACCATCTGCTCGCCGACGTCCTGATCGGTGCCCACGCGCGTCACAATGACACCCGCGGCGGTGGAGATCACCAGCGCCGGGATCTGCGCCACCAGGCCGTCACCGATGGTCAACAGCGTGTAGGTTTCACCGGCGTGACCGAGATCCATGCCGTGCTGCACCACGCCGACCAACAGGCCGCCGATGATGTTGATCACCATGATCAGGATGCCGGCGATGGCATCACCACGGACGAACTTACTCGCACCGTCCATCGAACCGTAGAAATCGGCTTCCTGCGTCACTTCGGTACGGCGCTGCTTGGCTTCCTGTTCGCCGATCAAGCCGGCGTTGAGATCGGCATCAATCGCCATCTGCTTACCTGGCATTCCGTCCAGCACAAAACGCGCGCCGACTTCGGCGATACGTCCCGCACCCTTGGTGATAACCATGAAGTTGATGATGACGAGGATAATGAACACCACGATACCGATGGCGAAGTTACCGCCAACGAGGAAGTGACCAAAGGCTTCCACCACGCGTCCGGCGGCATCGGCGCCGGTATGGCCTTCCAGCAAAATGATACGGGTTGAGGCGACGTTCAGCGCCAGACGCAGCAGCGTCGAGAACAGCAGAATGGTCGGGAATGCGGCGAACTCCAGCGTGCGCTGGGTGAACATCGCCACCAGCAGCACCATGATCGACAGCGCAATGTTAAAGGTGAACAGCAGGTCAAGAATGAATGCGGGTAACGGCAGCACCATCATCGACAGGATCAACATGATCAGTACTGGGCCCGCCAGTACCTGCCATTGCGTGTCTTTAAAGTTGCCCGGTAAACGCAGCTTCTCGGCTAAATTAGCCATCGTTAGTGTTCTCTCCTGCAAAGTCCATGTCTGCCGGAACCGGCAGGTTTTTTGGTTTGTTTGGAATCAGGCCGCCTTCGCGCTTCCAGCGTCGCAGCTGCCAAACCCAGGCCAGCACTTCCGCTACCGCGCCATACAGCGCGCCGGGGATGAACTGACCAATTTCTGTGTGTCGATACAACGCACGCGCCAGCGGCGGTGCTTCGAGAATCGGGATGCGGTGCTCTTTGGCGAGCTCACGAATCTTCAGGGCGATATCGCCAGCGCCTTTGGCCACCACTTTCGGCGCGCTCATCTTGCCTTCCTGATACTTCAGCGCCACCGAGTAGTGCGTCGGGTTAGTGACGACAACGTCGGCTTTCGGCACATCGGCCATCATGCGACGGCGCGCCGCCGCGCGCATCGCCTGGCGAATACGCCCTTTAACGTGCGGGTCACCTTCGTTCTGTTTATGTTCGTCACGGATCTCCTGGCGCGTCATCTTCAGCTTTTTGAAGTAGCTGTAGAGCTGCCAGAACACGTCAAAACCCACCATCGGGAACAGGCCCAGCATGATCAGCCCGCAGCAGGCGGCGATCATCGACAAACCGTGGTGCAATGCGTTGATCGGCGATTCGCTCATCAACCGCAGCATCTCTTCCCAGTGGCTCCAGATGTACCAACCGGCAACAAGGCCCACCAGCACCGCTTTCATGATCGATTTCACCAGCTCCGCAGCGGTTTGGCCGGAGAACATGCGGCCGATACCGGTTAACGGGTTGAGCTTTTTGAGATCGAACTTGATGGATTTACCGCTGAAGTTCAGGCCGCCCAGCGCCATCGGACCGGCAATCGCCACCACCACTAAGCCGCCCATCAGCGGCAGCAGTGCGATCACCGCTTGCTTAATCAGGCTGCCGATATGACCAATGATCACTTTGTCATCGCTGACCATGCCGTGGTCAAAACGAAATCCGGTGGCGACCATGCTGGCCAGACGCTCCGCCATGCTGTTGCCGCCGACCCACAGGATCAGCAAGCCAATCAACAGCATCATCACTGAAGTCAGCTCGCGCGAACGCGGAATCTGCCCCTCTTCACGCGCTTTTTCAAGTCGGTGGGGCGTGGGCGATTCTGTTTTGTCCTCGTTACTCTCTTCAGCCACGACATACCTCAGCTGGCAGGAATTCTGAGCATAGAATGCCAAAACCCTGTCAGGCTAAAGCGCGGATTAAAGGGGGGAAATGTGAGCTTATTTAGCCATAAGTGAAATTGCGGGCTGAAGGCTGGGTATTTGCGCGCGTCGGATGGCGATAAAACTGCACCACGTCGCCAACCAGCAATAAGGCCGGTGATTGCGCGTGTTGCTGCTGCACGGTATGCGCCAGCTCGGCCAGCGTGGTGATCATCACCCGCTGATCGGCCCGCGTGCCATTCTCGATAATCGCCACTGGCGTCTGCGCGCTGCGGCCGTGCGCCTGCAGCTGCGCGCTAATACTGGCGCTCCACTTCAGGCCCATATAAAACACCAGCGTTTGGTTGGCGGCGGCGAGGCTGGCATCAGCCAGCTGCGGTTCGCCGCTTTTGCCATGACCGGTAATCAGACGCAACGACTGCGCGCAATCGCGATGGGTCAGCGGAATACCGCTGGACGCCGCACAGCCCGCAGCGGCGGTGATGCCCGGCACAATCTGGCATTCAATGCCCGCCTGCTGCAAAAACACCATCTCTTCGCCGCCGCGCCCAAAGATGAAAGGATCGCCGCCTTTCAGGCGCACCACGTGCCGCCCGCTGCGCGCTAAATCCACCAGCAGCTGATTAATCTGTTGCTGCTTCAAACCGTGGCTGCCGGGCTTTTTACCCACATCAATCGCCAGCGTGCGATCCGGCACTTCCGCCATGATCGCCTCGCTCACCAGCCGGTCATACACCACCACATCAGCGCGGTTGATCAGCCGCCACGCTTTCAGTGTCAGCAACTCCACGTCGCCCGGCCCGGCACCCACCAGCCACACGCTGCCTTGCGGTTGCTCGCCATCCTGCGGGTTGAACAGTTTATCGAGGGAAGCCGTTATCTGCGTCATGACAATCTCCGCTACTGCGCCACGCGCAGTGATGAAAGCAGTTGTTTCAGCTCCGGAAGACAAGAGCCACAGTTGGTGCCGCATTTCAGCGCCGCGCCCAGCGCGGCCGTGGAATCACAGCCTTGTTCGATGGCGCGACGAATCGCCTCTTCGCCCACGCCAAAACAGCTACACAACGTGCGCCCCTGCACCGCGCCCTGCGTTGCTCGCCCGCCCAGTAAGGCATGGCGCTGTGACGAGGATCGCGGAGTGGCGCTGAAGGCCTGCGCGACAAATTGATGGTCGATTTCCGGCAACCACGGCGCGGCATAAAAGGCGCAGGCCAGCTCACCATCGCGCCATCCCAGCATGTGGATCTGCTGCCCGGCGCGCGCCTGCTGCCATTGCAACGCAGGCATCTGCGGCAGTTGCATCAGCCATGCTGCGGCATCCTTTGCTCCTGCCAGCACATAGCGCTGCACGCCGGGCTGTGGCGCGCGAGACCAATACAGCAATGACGGCGGCGTGATGATGTGTGGCAGCCACAGCCAGCCTTGCCATGCGGGACGCAGCGGCTGCAAACGCACGGCAGTTTGCTTCAACGCCGGTTGTCCGGAGTGCGGGCAGGCGTTCGCCGCCACTAAACTATCCACCGTGGCCTGGCCGCTGAACTGACGCGTCCAGTGCATCGGCACAAACAGCTGACCGCGTTTGAGGCCGCTATCAATGATCACCCGCCCGCTCCACCAACCCAGCGCCGACTGCACGCGCGTGACGTCGCCCTGACCCAAGCCGTGTGCCGCCGCATCATGCGGGTGCAGCGCGACAAAGGGTTCATCGTAGTGCTGCATCAAACGCGGCACGTTGCCGGTGCGCGTCATGGTGTGCCACTGATCGCGGATGCGTCCGGTGTTCATCAGCAACGGATAATGTGAATGGTTGAGGTTTTTAACCGGCATCGCCGGCGGCAGCAAACGCGCTTTGCCGTCGGCATGGTAGAAGCGACGATCGGCGAACAGCCGCGCGGTGCCGTTGGGTGCCTGCGCGGTGATCGGCCATTGTATCGGAGTAAGTTGGTCGTACTGTTCACGGCAGAGGGTCGCCAGCGCGCTGATATCAAAGGCGCGCGTGCCGTGATTTTCAAAGCCCGACAGCGCGGCGTGTTCGGCGAAAATTTCGCAGGGATGCTGCCATGCAAATGCCGCGCCAAAGCCAAGTCGCTGCGCCACCTGCGCCAGCCACCACCAATCGGCTTTGGCTTCTCCGGCAGGCGCGATAAAGCTGCGCTGGCGTGAGATGCGGCGCTCGGAGTTGGTCACGGTGCCGTTCTTTTCGCCCCACGCCTGCGCGGGCAGCAGCACATCCGCCCACTGCGCGGTATCGCTGAGGGCACTGACTTCCGACACCACCACCAGTTCACATTTCGCCAGCGCCTGCGCCACGCGATTGCCTTCGGGCATCGACACCGCAGGATTGGTGCCCATGATCCACACCGCTTTGACTTCGCCGCGTTCGATGGCATTAAACAGATTTATCGCGGTGAGTCCGGGCTGCGTTGCCACGCGATCGCTGCCCCAGAAACGTCCAACACGGTCAACCTCTTCAGCGCTGAATCCCATGTGCGCCGCCAGCTGATTGGCTAAGCCACCCACTTCACGTCCGCCCATGGCATTAGGCTGCCCGGTCAGCGAAAACGGGCCGCTGCCGACGCGCCCGATTTTGCCGCTCAGCAAATGCACATTGAGGATGGCGTTATTGTTGTCGCTGCCGGTTTGCGACTGATTAATGCCCATACACCACAGCGTCAACACGCGCGGCTGTGCAGCAAACTGCTGCCAGAACGCCAGAATCTCGTGCTCGCTGAGCTGACACGCTGCCGCCACCGCCGCCACGTCCCACGCTTCGCAGGCAGCCAAAGTGGCTTCGACATTGCTGAGATGCGGCAACATGCTGGCATCCATGCCGCCGTTTTGTGCTAACCAGTTCAGCAGCCCGGCAAATAGCGCACTGTCGGATCCCGGTTGCAGTGCCAGATGCATATCGGCGATATCACCGCTGGCAGTGCGACGCGGATCGATCACCACTAACTGCATCTCAGGACGTTCCGATTTGGCCTGCACCACGCGCTGCCACGCCACCGGATGCGCCCACGCAGCGTTGGAACCGACCAGCACCACCAGATCCGCCTGCTCAAGATCGTCATAGCAGCACGGCACAGCATCGGCTCCAAAGGCGCGTTTGTAGCCGACCACCGCCGACGCCATACACAGCCGCGAGTTAGTATCGATATTCGCCGCGCCGATATAGCCCTTCATCAGCTTATTGGCGACGTAGTAATCTTCGGTCAGCAACTGGCCCGAAGCGTAAAACGCCACTGCTTGCGGCCCGTGCTGATCGATCACCCGGCGAAAACCCGCCGCCACCTGATCCAGCGCGGCCTCGATGTTGACGCGCTGGCCGTTGACCTGCGGCCACAGCAAACGTCCTTGATGCGACAAGGTTTCCCCCAGAGCTGAGCCTTTCACACACAGCCGACCAAAATTAGCCGGATGCTGAGGATCGCCACTCACCGGCGCATCTGCGGCTTTCACCTCGACGCCACAGCCGACGCCACAATAAGGACAGGTGGTTTTCATGAGGCAGCAGCCAGCGCTAACATCGGCTGCTGACCGAGCCACACTTTGCCGCCGTCAATTCGCACCGGCCAGCAGCGCAATTGGTGCTCGGCGTTATCCAGGCTTTGTCCATCGCGCAAGCGCACGCGCTGCTTGTAGAGCGGCGAAATCACCACTGGCTCCCCCGCCACGTCGCCGAGCAGCCCGCGCGACAGCACGCTGGCCTGGGTGCCGGGTTCAAGATCCTCCAGCGCATAAATCGCCTCGCCGAAGCGGAACAGCGCCACGCGCTGCCCGCCTAAACGCGCACCGATCCCCGCCGACGGCGGAATGGCATCGGCATCGCAAATGGCGCTCCAGGGTTCAGCAGGCAAAGTGATGGCCGGGATTATCTCCTGTGGCGCGGGTTGGCGTTGACCGCGCACCTGCACGTAATGGAGGGTTTCATCCGCCTGATCGCTGTTCACCGTGGCGCTAAACAGTGCGCGGCGTGAAGCATCTTGCAGAGTGCTGTGCCATTCGCACTGATAGCTCTCCACCACTGACTGCATTTCCTGCTCCAGCACCACAGCGATGCCCAGCGTATCCTCAATCACCACCTGACGCAGATAATCCAGCCCGCCTTCCATGTTATCCATCCACACGCTGGTGCGTTGCAGACGATCGGCGGTGCGCACGTAGAACATCAGAATGCGGTCGACGTAGCGCAGCAAGGTTTCATCATCCAGATCGCTGGCGAACAGATCGGCATGGCGTGGTTTCATGCCGCCGTTGCCGCACACATACAGATTCCAGCCTTTATCGGTGGCAATCACGCCAATGTCTTTGCTCTGTGCCTCCGCACATTCTCGCGTGCAGCCAGAGACTGCCATTTTGATTTTGTGCGGTGCGCGCAGCCCTTTGTAGCGGTTTTCCAGCGCGATGGCGAAAGCGGTGGAATCCTGCACGCCATAACGACACCAGGTTGAACCGACGCAGGATTTTACCGTGCGCAAGGATTTGCCGTAGGCGTGGCCGGTTTCGAATCCGGCGGCGATCAGCTGCGCCCAAATGTCCGGCAGTTGATCGAGTCGTGCACCAAACAGATCGATGCGCTGCCCGCCGGTGATTTTGGTGTAGAGATCGTATTGCGCCGCCACTTCGCCAATCGCAATCAGCCCTTGCGGGGTGATTTCACCGGCTGGCACGCGCGGCACCACCGAATAGGTGCCATCTTTTTGTATATTGGCAAAGTAACGATCGTTGGTGTCCTGCAGCGGTAAATGCGCCGGTTTGAGCAGATATTCGTTCCAGCAGGATGCCAGTAGCGAACCAACCAATGGCTTACACACTTCGCAACCGTGGCCGCGCCCATGACGATGAATGACGTCGTCGAAGGTGGTGAGGTTACCGATGCGGATCAGGTGATACAGCGCCTGCCGCGAATAAGCGAAGTGCTCGCAGATATCCTTTTTCACTTCCACGCCCTGGCGGGCGAGCTGGAACTCCATCACCTGTTTGACCAAGGCGCTACAGCCGCCGCAGCCGGTAGCGGCTTTGGTGCAGCTTTTGATCGCCGCCATATCGCCACAGCCGCTTTGCACCGCACTGCATATGTCGGCTTTCGAGACGTTGTGACACGAGCAGATTTGCGCCGTTTCCGGCAGCGCCGCCACGCCCAATGCTTTGGCTGGCGCACCGGCCAGCGCGGGCAAGATCAGGCTTTCGGGCTCATCGGGCAGCGGCAGTTTGTTCAACATCATCTGTAGCAGCGTGGCGTAGTCGCTGCTGTCGCCCACCAGCACGCCACCCAGCAGCGTTTTGCCCTCTTTACACACCACCAGCTTTTTATAGATGCCTTTGGGATTATCGGTCCACTGATAGCTTTGGCTGTCAGGTGACCGGCCATGCGCATCACCAAACGAGGCCACTTCCACACCGAGCAGCTTGAGTTTGGTGCTCATATCCGCGCCGGTAAAGGCGAGCGATTCCTGCGCCAATTGCGCCGCCAGCACCCGCGCCATTTGATAGCCCGGCGCAACCAAGCCAAAAATCTGAGCTTGCCACAGCGCGCACTCGCCGATGGCATAAATATCCGTGGCGCTGGTGGCGCAGGCATCATTGATCTGAATGCCACCGCGTTCGCCGAGCTGGATACCCGCCGCTCGCGCCAACGCATCACGCGGGCGGATCCCGGCAGAGAACACCAGCAGATCGGTTTCCAATACGCTGCCATCGGCAAAACGCAGTTGCAGGCTGCCATTGGGCAGGCTCTCAATCGCCTCGGTTTGTTTACTGGTATGCACCTGCACGCCAAGCGCGCTGATTTTACCGCGCAGCATCTGCGCGCCGCCGTCGTCCAGTTGTACCGCCATCAGACGCGGCGCGAACTCGACCACATGCGTCTCCAGCCCCAGCTGTTTCAATGCGTTGGCGGCTTCCAGACCGAGCAACCCGCCGCCAATCACCACCCCGCGCCGCGCCTGTTTGGCGCAATCCGCGATGGCATCAAGATCGGCCAGCGTGCGATAGACAAAACAGCGCGCATCATCGTGGCCCGGCACCGGCGGCACAAACGGCACCGAGCCGGTTGCCAGCACCAGCTTGTCCCAGGCCAGTTCGGCCCCGCTGGCATCGCGCAAGCTGCGCTTTTCACTGTCAATCGCCACTACTTCACAACCGCTGCGCAGCTCAATGCCGTGCTGCGCAAAGAAGTTTTCACTCACCAGCGACAAATCCTCAGCGCTTTTACCGTTGAAATAGTCGGTGAGATGCACGCGATCGTAGGCCATCTGCGGCTCATCGCCGTACACCACAATCTGGTATTGCTGATGCAGTTCACGACTGACCAACTGCTCTAAAAAATGGTGGCCGACCATGCCATGACCGATCACCGCGAGAAGAGGTTTACTCATCACATTGCTTCCTGCAGCGCCTGGCTGCGTTGGGTTGTCGTCAAGGCCGAACAGCGCGTTGAATCCCACGCGTGCGGCCTGTTGAAGTTGTGGCAGCAGCGTGTTGGCCGCCTGGCTGTCGCCAAACAGCAGCACGCCGCGCAGTGCGCCATCGCGTAAGAACAGACGCCGATAGTGCTGATGGACGGAATCGAAACTGCTGATGGATTCGCCTTCGCTGATGTCGCCCGCGCTGAACATCTCAATGCCGCTGACTTTTAGCCGCGTACCGTTCTCCTGATAGTGAAAATCGGCGATGGGAGCATTGGCGAGCTGCGCCGCCAGCACGGCGGCCTGCGCCAGACACGGCGCGATCAGGCCAAAGGTTTCGCCGCTGATTTCGCAGCATTCACCCAGCGCATACACATCCGGCAGCGCGGTTTGCAGTTGACGATTGACCAGAATGCCGCGCTGACAGGGCACGCCCGCCGCCTGCGCCAGCGCGATTTCCGGCTGCACGCCGATGGCAATCACCACCTGTTCGGCCGCGATCACCGCACCGTTGCTGAGGGTGACGCTGCCGCTATTGATGGACTGCAATGCCACGCCGAGCCGACACTCGATGCCGCACTGCGTCAGATGCTGCTGTAACAGCGAACCGGCTTGCGCATCCAGCTGGCGGTCAAGCAGCCACGGCCGGTGATGCAGCAGCGTCACGTCGCGTCCGCGCTGGCGCAGTGCCGCCGCCGCTTCGACGCCGATAAACCCACCGCCCAGCACCACCACCGCACCGCGCCCATCCAGCATGCGATGCACATCGTGGACGGTGCGAAAACCTTGCACCTGCGGCTGCTCGATGCCAGGCAGATCCGGCATGCGCGGCTGCGAACCGCAGGCGAACACCAGCTTGTCCCAGTGCAACGTGCGCCGATCGGTACGCACCGTGCGTGCGTCGAGGTCCATCGCGACAGCCTCTTCACCCCGCAACAACTGCACCTGATGGGCGGCATACCATTCAGGGGTGTGGATCAGCGTGTCAGCAAAGGCTTTTTCCCCTGCCAGCACCGGCGATAACAGCACGCGGTTGTAATTGCCGTGCGGCTCACGGCCAATCACCGTGATGGCAAGCGCAGGTGCGTATTGCAGCAGGGTTTCCACCATGCGCATCGCTGCCATTCCGTTTCCAATCACCACCAGCTGTTGCACCATGTTCCGCTCCTTACGCCACGGCCGTTTGCTTTTCATACAGGAAGTGCAGAATCTGCTGGCGCAGCTGGTGGTAGCGCGGCTCGTCGGCCAGGGCCACGCGCGAGCGCGGACGCGGCAGATCAATCGCCAGGATGTCGCCGACCTGCGCCGCCGGGCCGTTGGTCATCATCAGCACGCGATCCGACAGCAACACCGCTTCATCCACATCGTGGGTGATCAAGACGATGGTGGTGTTGAGTTCCTGCTGGATACGCATCACGCTGTCTTGCAGATGGGCACGCGTCAGCGCATCCAGCGCGCCAAACGGCTCATCCAGCAGCAGCACGCGCGGTTTCATCGCCAGCGCACGCGCAATGCCCACGCGTTGTTTCATGCCGCCGGAGATCTCACTCGGGCGCTTGTGCATGGCATGGCCCATTTGTACGCGATGGAGATTGTGCTCAATCCACTCGCGCATCTCGCCTTTACTCATCTGGCCTTTGAACACTTGCTCAACGGCCAGCTCGACGTTTTGGTAAGCCGTCAGCCACGGCAGCAGCGAATGGTTCTGGAACACCACCGCACGTTCCGGGCCGGGGCCGCTGATTTCCCGGTTGTCACACAGCAAGACGCCACTGCTGGGCTGGGTTAAACCGGCGATGAGGTTGAGCAGCGTGGATTTGCCGCAGCCGGAGTGACCAATCAGGCTCAGCGTTTCGCCTGGGTGAATATCAAAACTGACGTTGTCGAGCGCGAGGAATTCACCGCCGGCGGTGTTGAAGCGCTGGCTGACCTGTTGTACGCGAATAATGGGGTTCATCTGTGACTCCGGATCAAACTGTTTATTCCGGTCACCATGAATGGCGACCCTACGTGTGAATACTCATGCTTCAGTTGCCATGAATGGCGACCCTACGTGTGAATGCGCTACTTATCCCAGCTGAAGCGGCGCGCCAGTAGCATCAGCGCTTGTTCAAGCAGCAGCCCGATCACGCCAATCACCACGATGGCAATCAGGATGTTTTCCACATTGAGGTTGTTCCACTCGTTCCAGATCCAGAAGCCAATGCCGAGGCCGCCGGTGAGCATTTCGGCGGCGACAATCACCAGCCACGCGATGCCCATGGATAAGCGCATACCGGTTAACACCGCAGGCAGCACCGCCGGAAAAAGAATGCGGCGCATCACCGTCCACTCATTCAGGCGCAGCACGCGCGCCACGTTGAGGTAATCCTGCGGGATGCGCTGCACGCCTTCGGCGGTGTTGATCACCATCGGCCAGATTGAGCAGATGAAAATGGTCCAGCTTGAGGCGGTTTCGGCGCGCTGAAACAGCAGCAAACCAATCGGCAGCCAGGCGAGCGGACTCACCGGACGCAGCAGCGCGATGATTGGATTGAGCATGTGGGCGACAAAGCTGAAACGGCCAATCAGAAAACCGGCGGGAATGCCCACCAGCGCGGCCAGACTAAAGCCGATCGCCACCCGTTGCAGCGAGGCGAGCACGTTCCAGCCAATGCCCTGATCGTTGGGACCGTTGTTGTAGAACGGATCGGCAAACAGTGTCAGCGCGGCTTGCCAGGTGGCGTACGGCGTGGGGAAGCCCTGGCTCGACATCGATGCCAGTTGCCAGATAAACAGCAGCAAAATAATGCCGCAGCCCGCCGGTATCAGCCGTTGCAGCAGCGGACGGAGCCAACGCTGACGCGGGCGCGGTGCCGGCGTGACCTTAAGCGCAATCACCTGCGCCGGTTGCGCGGCTCTCGGATCGGCATGGAGCTTGCGTGCTTCAGATTTCATCATGACCTCGCTTAACTGCGTTTAAGGGCAAAACTGTCGGCATAGGCGGCCGGATTGCTGCCGTCCCACACTTTGCCGTCGAACAGCGTGCTGCTGCGCATCTCGCTGGCAGGCAGGTTGATGCCGCCAACCGCGCTGGCGGCCTGCTTGTAGATATCAATACGGTTGATTTGACGGGCCACGGCGGCGTAATCCGGCGCGGTTTTCACCATGCCCCAGCGCTTCATTTGCGTTAGGAACCACATGCCGTCGGAGAGCCACGGGAAACTCACTTCACCGTCGCGGAAGAAGCGCATGCCGTGCGCATCCTGCCAGCGCTGGCCGAGCCCGTTTTCATACTGGCCGAGCATCCGCCCTTTCAGCGTCTCCACTTTGGTGTTGATCCACGCGCGACCGGCCAATACCTGCGCAGTCTCTTTGCGATTGTCGTCAGAGGCGTCGATCCAGCGTGCGGCATCCAGTACCGCTGCGGTCAGCGCCCGCGCAGTGTGGGGATTTTCTTTGACCCACTCGGCACGGGTGGCAAGGATTTTTTCCGGATGATCCGGCCAGATCTGTTGTGTAGTGGCGGCGGTGAAACCGATGTTGTCGCTGATGGCGCGCTGATTCCACGGCTCGCCAACGCAGAAGCCGCTCATGTTGCCCATCTTCATGTTCATCACCATTTGCGGCGGCGGCACCACCACGGTGCGCACATCCTCAAACGGATCGATACCGGCGTTGGCGAGCCAGTAATAGAGCCACATGGCGTGGGTGCTGGTCGGGAACGTGTGGGCAAAGGTGAACGTACCTTTCGCCTGGGTGGCGATCAATTTTTGCAGGCTGGCTGCATCCGTGACCTTTTGTTCTTTGAGCTGATTGGCCAGCGTGATCGCCTGTCCGTTATTGTTCAGCGTCATCAGATTAGCCATGTCATGCTGCGGCCCGGCAATGCCCAATTGCAGGCCATAAATCATGCCGTACAGTGCATGCGCGGCATCCAGTTCGCCGGAGGTGAGTTTGTCGCGCACCGCCGCCCAGCTGGCTTCTTTACTGGGTTGCAGCGTCAGGCCATATTTTTTGTCGAAGCCTTTCACGGACGCCATGACCACGGGCGCGCAATCGGTGAGCGGAATAAAGCCCACACGCACGCTGCTTTTCTCTGGCGCATCGGAACCGGCGGCCCATACGGCATTGCGTAAACCCGGCACTAAATAGCTGCCGCCTATCACCGCGCTACCCAGCAGGAACTGACGTCGTGACACTGTAAACCGCGTTTTGCTCATCATGCTCATCCTGAAAAAAAGCCATAAAAAAAGGCGTCCTCGCATGTGTAAACATGCGTAGGACGCCTTTATCCAAAGCACTCGCTTCACCGCCGTTGGCAAAACAAATGCATAATGTCAGTAAGGTATTGCAAAGCCTGTGCCAAAAAAATTTCGTTGTTTTATCAAGCCTGACGGCAAAGCCTGCCTGCGGATGCGGGGATTTTGCACTGTGCTGACGCACTTTACGCACAAGCGTTGTGCAGCTACCTCGTTCGGGTTAAGGCTTTAATGTCGCCGCCACCGCCAGCACCGCCTGCGCAATATCCAGCATGCGTTTGTTCTGATTCATCGCGCTTTTGCGCAGCGCCTGCCACGCATCCTGCTCGCTAAAACCGTGCTGCTGCATCAGCCAGCTTTTGGCTTGATCGATGGTTTTGCGTTCATCCAGCGACGCGCGCATGGTGGCAAGTTCATCGGCCTGCAACTGTAAACGCTGCGACTGCTCGCGGATCAGCGTCAATACCGATCGGCCCAGCTGTGGCGCGAGGCCATCGCTGTCGAGCGTGGTTTCCGGTGCCGACAACCAACTGGCGCCAGCGATATACAGCGAAAAGCTGGCATCTTCCGCGCTGGCGATGGCCGGATGATCGGTGTGCTGCGTGGCGGCGATGGCGCGCTGGCAACGGCGCATCAGCGTGGCACACAGCGC
Organism: Pantoea sp. B9002; assembly: GCF_013385945.1. Taxonomy (NCBI): domain Bacteria; kingdom Pseudomonadati; phylum Pseudomonadota; class Gammaproteobacteria; order Enterobacterales; family Erwiniaceae; genus Pantoea; species Pantoea sp. B9002. Next base: position 71,208 of record NZ_JACAPA010000020.1, on the reverse strand, counting down.
GTCCTCTATCTGCTTCATATGATCAAGGCGCGTGCTGAGTAGCGTGAACCATTGCAGTACACCGTTTTCGCCGCACTGCGCGCCGGTACAGGCAATGCGGCGCAACCGTTCAATCTGACTACCGGCATCCGCCATGGCATGCCAGCGTTGCAGATTCTCCGCATCAGCAAACTGGCTAAAGGTGGCAAAACTCTGCTCCTGCGCATCAATCAATACCTGAATGCGCTGGCGTTGGGCGGGCGTAAACTCGCCTGCAGCAAAACCCGCCGAACCGGTGGCGCGTTCTTGTCCTGCCAGCTCTTTGCCCTGCATAAAGCTAAACAGTGCAATCAGCGCGCGCGAGATATCCGGCTCGCTGGCGGTGTCGGCGGCTTCAAACACCAGATTGAGTAACGTGCAGATGATGTGATTAAAGGCCTCCATCGCCTGCGCCTGCGACAAACCTTGCTGGCGCACCTGCTGACGCAGCGCTGGCAATCCCTCTAATGCTTGCAGCGCGGCGGCGATCAACATGCAAAAGCGGCTGAAGCCCGGCTGTGCCTCCGCTTCTGGCAGCACCGCCATGGCGTTTTGCTGTTGACGTTCAACCTCAACGGCACGCTGTTCAAGCTCCTCGCCAAAAAGCCTCCCCGCTGAACACAGCCAGATATTGCTGGCGCCACGTTCGCGTTGCAGCACATGGATCAGTTCACTGATGGCGGTGATTTGTTCGCCGGTACGCAGCAGCCGTTGCAGGCTGGCGATCTCACTGGCGCGGCTGGCGCGCAGATATTCCAAAGCCCGACTCATGTTTTTCTCCTGCTCTTGAGCGGCCAGAACAGGTGATTAAGCAAAAGCCATGCCGTACTGATTATAAAGCGGGCAGAATTACGCCCGGAAATTCCGAAATTAATAAAATTGTTTCGTTGGGCAATCTTTTTTCTCGCAGCGAAATAGATTAATCTTATTTACCATTTCTGAATGGTACTATCAGTGGCTAAAAGCCGCTGCGCCACCATACAACGCTAACTCAAGCAAATAAATTAACTGAGCTTATCTATCACCGTGACTATGTGTTTTATATCATCGGCCTGCGCCCGTTTTTAACCCGGTAGCACGGGATTTATCAGGGTGCAATGGTTTGAATTCTCAAAAGTCTTAGGTAGACTTAGTTCAGCACTATCTTTATGTAATCTGACTGTTTTTTTGATGGCTTTCTCGCTGCCTAATCTGCCTGCCTAACGGGCCCTTGCCGCAGATTACTCTGCAGCTAATCTGATGAAATTTGAGGATCATGGTGAATAAGAGTCTCGTGCTTACATTGCTGGCAGTTTTGACGTTGGCCGGTTGTAAAGCGCCACCGCCGCCGGTTACGGATGACACGCTGGTGACCAGTGAGGTGAACGGCGTCAAATTGGTTCATCGTCATGCGGTGGCAGCACCAGCCGAATTCACACCGGTTAATGAGAGCTATCGTGCGCTGTATGCCGCATCCGTTATGACCACACCCGATTTTGGTGGCAAGGTGGTGCGCTATCTTGATAACGCCAAACCGTTTGAAGTGCTCGGCCGGGTTGAACACAGCTGGCTGGCGGTGGCCGATGAGCCAAACGGCCAGTTGATTGGGTATATTCCGCCGAAAGCCGGCGTGGAGAGCAGCCGTTATGACGCGACTATTCGTAGCGATCGTCCGCGCCCCCGCCGCAACAGCAAACAGGTCTGCGTGGCCGTTGGCGGCGCCAGTAAGGCTTGTCGCACTAACGATACCGCGACCTGGATTTTAGACTGATAATGCAATCCGGCGCACAATGCCCGCAGAAGCTCTTGCTCTGCGGGCTGTGATTTTCGCCCTTGCCTGGATAACCAAGATTTAATGACTCAGGATTCCCTTGCTCGCGATGGCATTGTCGCGGGCAATGATAACCTTTTGCTTAATGCCGCAGCACCTATCCTGAATGCCGTGGTACGTATACGGCAGGCCGCGACACATGACGATCCTGCCGGATTGCGCCAGTTACTGATCGAAGAGATCCGCCAGTTCGAACAACGCTGTAAACAAGCGGGCTTACCTTTTGAGATGATTATCGGCGCGCGCTACTGCCTGTGCAGCGTGCTGGACGAAGCCGCAGCGCAAACGCCGTGGGGCACGCGCGGCGTGTGGTCCGGTAACGGCATGCTAGTCACTTTTCATAACGAAAGCTGGGGCGGCGAGAAAGTGTTCCAGCTGTTGTCGCGCGTGTCGCAAAGCCCGCAGCAGCATCTGTGGCTGCTGGAACTGATCCACTATTGCCTGTTGCTCGGTTATGAAGGCCGCTACCGCGGCAGTGACAGCGGCCGCGCGCAGTGTGAAGCCATCCGCAAACGTCTGGCGCAGCTGATTACGGAACATCGCCCGTCGAGCGCTAATCCGGCGGTGCCGCTAGTGGAAGTGCATCCGCTGGTCAGCACTTTAACACGTCCGATGGTGCCGCTTTGGGCCTGCGTCACCCTGGCCACGCTGGTGGCGAGCCTGATTTACAGCGGACTGAACTGGCGACTCGGCAACGCCGCCGAACCGCTGTTGCGCACCATCTACCAAACCCCGCTGCCGCAAATCACGCCAGGACGTCGCCCTACTTCACCTCAGGCACTGCTCGATCTGCATCAACGTCTGAACGATGTGATTGCGGCTGGACAGCTGGAAGTGAGCGACGGAGCGTTCGGCAGCAAAGTGATCATCCCCGCTGACAAACTATTCTCCAGCGACGGTACGGTGGTGAATCAGGTGGGACGCGCGCTGCTGGCGCATGTTGCCAGCGCGATGAAAACTGTTAAAGGCACGGTTTTGGTGTCGGTGTATACCGATAACAGCCCGGTGGATGGCCGTTTCGCCTCCAGCTACGAATTCTCCTTTGCCCGCGCACGCGCCATCACGCAGCTGCTTAATCCGCAGCTTGCCGAAGGGCACAGCGTAAAAGCGGAAGGTCGCGGCGACAGCAATCCGCTGCTGCCGAACGACAGCAATGAAAACCGCGCCCGCAATCGTCGGGTGGAAATCACCCTGTTTGTGACACCGGAAACCCTCGGCAATCATCAGGGAGGCCAATGATGCGCGCATCACTGCAACATCTGTTAACCCATCGCCTGCTGTGGAGCCTGATTGGCGTCACGGCATTGAGCTGCGTGCTGTGGATGCTCGGACCGCTGTGGAGCTGGGGCGATACGCGCCCGCTTGAGCCGGTATTGCCACGTCAGTTAGCGGTCGGTTTGCTCTATCTGCTCTGGCTGCTGTTCCAGTTTATCCCTGCGCTGTGGCGCGGCTGGTTTAACAGCAAGCTGCTTAATCGTTTGCAGCAGATGAGCCAGGAAGAGTTGTCCGATCGTCAGGCCACCGAAACCCTGCTGGCGCAGCGCTTCAGTGAAGCGGCGCTGCGTTTAAAGCGCACCCAGTTTGGTCGTCGCCATCAGCAGAGCTGGCTGGCACGTTTTCAAAGTCACTATCTTTATCAGCTGCCGTGGTACGTGATGATTGGCGCGCCGGGCGCCGGTAAAACCACCGCGTTGCTGAATGCTGGCCTGGAATTCCCGCTCACCGACAGCCTCGGCAAAGCGGCGATTCGCGGCGTGGGCGGCACGCGCCACTGCGACTGGTGGTTCACCGACAGCGCAGTGCTGATCGATACCGCCGGGCGTTACGCATTGCAGGAGAGCCAGCGCGCGCGTGACGGCGCGGAGTGGCACAGTTTTCTCAATCTGCTGAAGCGCTATCGCACCCGCCAGCCGATCAACGGCGTGATCATGACCATCAGCGTCTCCGATCTGTTGACCGATTCAGCCGAAGCGCGCCATGCGCAGGCCAGCGCGCTGCGTGAGCGCATGGCGGAGCTGCATCAGCACACCGGCATTCACTTCCCGGTGTATGTGATGGTGACCAAAACCGATCTGCTGAAAGGGTTTATGAGTTTCTACGGCACGCTCAGCAAGCCGCAGCGCGATGCCATTTGGGGCTTCACTTTCCCGTGGGAACCGGGCAAACCGCATAAAGATGACTGGCATCGTAGCTTCAGCCAGCAATATCAGCACGTAGAGCAGCGTTTACAGCAGCAGTTGGCCGACGTCATGGCCGGTGAACGCGATCTTACTCAGCGCGCCGACAGCTTCCTGTTCCCGCAAGAGTTCAGCTCGCTGCGTCCGCTGCTGAATGAGTATCTCGATGTGGTGTTCTCCAGCCATCAGGAGCCGATCGCCTGGTCGGCGCGCGGTCTGTTCTTCACCAGCGGCACGCAGGAAGGTTTGCCGTTTGACCGCATCATGGGCGAGCTGAACCGCAAACTGCAGCTGCCGCATACCGGTGAAAGCAGCCTCGCGGCCTGGGATAGCGTCAATCGCAGCAGCCCGATCCCCGGCAACAAAGGACAGAGTTTCTTTATCCGCGATCTGCTGAGCGATTTAGTGTTCCGCGAAAGCGGCCTGGCGGGCAGCAATCGCCATTGGGAATACCGCAACCGCCTGTTCCACTGGATCGGCTATGGCGTGCTGACCGGCGCGCTGCTGCTGCTCTCGTGTTTGTGGCTTACAAGCTATATCCAGAATCAGCGCTACCTGGGGCAGGTTGCCGAGCGCATCGGGCCGATCACCACGCAAAGTCAGCAGGTGACCCATCAGCCCGCCGATAATATTTTTGATCTGCTACCCTTCTTAAATAACCTGGTGAAACTGCCGCTCTCCGAGCGTTTTTCCCTCGACAATCCTCCGCTTACCATGCGCGTTGGCTTGTATCGCGGCACCCAGGTCAGCGATGCGGCGTGGGCGCTTTATCAAAATGCGCTTAAGTCTTTACTGTTGCCGCGCGTGGCGCAGCAGATCACCAATTTGCTGCGTGACGATCCCGGCACCGATAACGATTACAGTCGCAATGCGCTGCGGGCCTATCAGATGCTGTATCAGCCGCGCAATTATGACGGCGAGTTTCTGCGTGGCTGGCTGATGCAAAACCTGCAGCGTACGCTGCCGGAGGATGTCAGCGCGCGCGATTTGCAGCAGCTTGACTGGCATCTGAGCCAGCTGCTGGATCAGCAAATTCAGTCTTCGCCGTATGCGCGTGACAATGCGTTGATGATGCGCAAGCTTGCGGAGAATCTGAAAAATGCCGGTGACAGCAGCAACACGCTGGCGATTGCGCCGCACGTTGTTTCGCAGCGATTGACCAGACACAGTGAGTAATGGTGAGGTAATCATGCCGACACACACTGCGCCGGGCTGGTACGGCAAGTTACCGGCCACCGGCGATTTTTTGCGCCAGCGTCTGAGCGAAAATACCGTGACGCCGTGGAGCCACTGGTTTCAGCAAGGATTACTGCACTGGCATCAGCAAGCCGATGCCAGCACCGCACAGTTTTTACGTGCGCCGGTGTGGAATTTTGTGTTACCGCTTTCGCCGCTGCGTCAGCAGGTGCAGATGGGCTGCCTGCTGCCGTCCTGCGATCGCGTGGGCCGCAGCTGGCCGCTGCTGGCGCTGCGCAGCTTCCCGCTGAGCCACTGGCACAGCGCGCAGCTGGCGATGTCCGGCGACTGGTTTCAGGAGCTGGGCGCGCTGCTGCTGGACGCGGTGCGCGATCGGCTCAATCCCGATGCGCTGGAGCAGCAGATGCAGCGTCTTTCGCCGCTGCTGGTGCCGGATACGCAGCGCAGCGACATCATGGATGTGATTGGTTTTGATGATTTACCCTGCACGCTGAGCTGGCGTGAAGTGGCTGACAGGTTCGATCCGCAGCAGCACATGAGCTACTGGTGGAGTAATCGCAGTGACGGTTTTAGCCATGCCACCCATAAACACAGTGGCCCGCTGACTGCGCAACTTTTTTCATTATTGTTTAACCCGGCGTCTGGTGCTCCGCCGGGCCGCAACGGCCTCTATCCACCGATGTTTGAATAGGCCGTGGCGTTTGCCTTGTTAACGGGATGACTCATGCAATTTACCATTGTGCAGTGCAATACGGATGTGCCCGCCAAGACGGTAGCCTTTAAACCGCCCGGCGGCACCATCGGCCGCAGTCAGGATAACGATCTGGTGCTGCCTGACGAATCGCGCGCCATATCGCGTCTGCAGGCGCTGGTGCACCTTTCGCCGGAAGGCGAGTGCCGCCTGACCAATCAGGGCAGCGTGACGTCGGTGGTATTGAACGGCGTCGCGTTGCAACGCGGCTCGCAAGTGGCGTTGCAGGATGGCGACACGCTGCAAATTGGTGAGTACGGGCTCGAAGTACGCGATCCCAATAATCTCAAAACCCGTCAGGACGATCCGCTGGCGTTTTTTGCTGACAGCAGCGACGACCCGCTCGGCATGATGCAGGAGCCCGAGGTGATTCCTGAGCCGGTTGCGCGTCAGGAGCGCCGCAACGATCCGCGTCTGGCGATTGATCCGCAGAGCGACGCGCCGACGCTGCCAGCTACGTTGCCGGGCGTTTCTCAGGACAAACTGATTGCCGCGCTGCTGGAAGGCATGGGGCTGAACAACGGCCATCAAACCACCATCACCGAAGAGCAGATGCGCGTAACCGGTCGCATGCTGAGTCTGTTTTCGCAAGGCACCGTCGCCCTGCTCTCCTCGCGCTCAATCCTCAAGCGCGGCGTGAAAGCTGACATGACGATGATCCTCAATGAGGCGAATAACCCATTCAAAATTCTGCCGTCCGGTAAAACCGTATTGATGCAGATGTATCAAAGCCAGATGCCAGGTTTTATGCCGCCGGAACCGGCGGTGCGCGATGCGCTGGTGGATTTGCAGGCGCATCAGCTCGGCATGATTGCCGGTATCCGCGCCATTATCGCCGCCATGCTGCAATCGTTTAACCCGCAGCGCTTAGAAGAAGAAGCGCGCAAAGATGGCGTGCTGCCAAAAATGGCGTTCAGCACCGGACGCAAAGCGGCGCTATGGGATTACTTCTCACGCCACTATCAGCGTACCGCTGGCGAAATTGAGGATGACTTCCACACGCTATTCGGCGAAGCCTTCCTGCATGCCTATGATATGGAAGTGAATCAATACAAAGATTCTCAAACGCGGACCGAAGACGCATGAAGATGATGTTTGCCAGCCGCTGCCAGCAAGGCATGCGCGACGAAAATCAGGATCGCACCGGTGCCGAGCTGGACGATCACAAAGCCTGTTTTCTGGTATGTGACGGCGTCGCCGGTTTGCCCGGCGGTGATATCGCCGCACAGCTGGTGCGCGATACGCTGCTGACGCAATTACAGCACAGCGTGACGTTCACGCCGGAAAGCACGCGCGCTGCCATCGAACACTGCCAGCAGGTGCTGATTGAGGCACAGGGAAACAATCCGAATTTTTCACGGATGAGCACCACACTCGCCGCACTGTTTATCGACCGCGAAAAACAGCTCGCATGGTGGGCGCACGCTGGCGACAGCCGGGTTTATCACTTCCGTCATGGGGTGCTGAATCAGGTGACGCGTGACCACAGTCTGGCCCAACAGTTACGCGAGGCAGGCTATGAAAATACCGGCATTAACAGTAATTTACTCTATAATGCGCTCGGTGTTGAGCCTGCCCGCCCGGCCACTTTTAGCGAGGTGATTGCGCTGGCCGATGGCGATGCGTTTCTGGTTTGCAGCGATGGATTCTGGCTCAATCTCACCACCCACGAAATGGAACTGGCCCTGCGCATGGTGAATGCCTGCGAAGAGTGGCTGACTTTGATGGAACAAGCCGTTAACCGCAGTGTAAAAAGCGACAATCTCAGCGCTCTGGCCGTCTGGATTGGCGAACCGCAGGAAGCGACGCTGCTTTATTCCCAGGCTGATGCGGCACGTTTTCTGCCGTCACGTTATTGATCCAAGGATTCTTATGAAAGTGTGGTTGACGGGCTTCGCAACCCTGTTGCTGGCCGTAAATGCGCAGGCAGAAGATTATCGCGTGGTGTATTCACCGAGCCTGTCATTGGAAGTCTACATTGATGACGTGGCGAGCAAAGCGCCCAACGACTGGTGCAAAGAGACGCTGCCGCTGCGCATCGTTTCGGGCAAAAGCACCGACTCCAGCATTCTGACCAGCTTTCTGCCGCGCGTCGGTACGCTGCTGGCGAATCAGTGCGGCCTGCTGGATGAACTGCCGTGGCAGATGACCAATAAAGAGGGCAGCGTGCTGGCTAACGGCAGCGCGGCCAAATTACAGAACTGGCGCCCGATCGTGCTGAACGATGCCACCGCCAGCGCCACCACCAGCAACGCCGCGCCGCTCGACCTGTCGCGCCCGGCGGATAGCACGCCGCTGCAGCACTTTGCCTTGCCGGGCGGCTGCCATTTCCGTACCTGGTGGGATGACAAAGGTGAATCGCTGTTTATCCCGGATAACCCGAATCAGCACTGCTCCACCGAAGGCTGGCTGGAAGGCCCGAGCGAAATGACGCTGATGAGCGCTGGCAAAACCCATAATCTGGCGCTGAACTTCTATCAGGGCTACCCGATTGCAGATTTGAAAATGAGCGGTCCGCCGCTGGAAGTGGTCTCGGTGAATAACCAGCGCATGATAGTTACGCGTCCGGATGCCGATGATAGCTGGTTAGTGCTGCCGTTTGATGCACAACAGCATGTGTGGCGCTTCAGCGGCACACTTCTGGTGAAGATGGACAAAACCGCCGATCAGGACAGCGATGTGCTGAAAAAGCGGGTTGAGACGTTACGCGGCGTTTGGTCGCCGCAATTTATGCCACAGCAAAAAGTGACTGTGTTACTGATTGACACCCTGCATGCGGATCTCGCCGATCCGGCGATTGGTGCCTGGCGTAACATTAATTAATTAGCGGTCGTTGCCTGCCGTCATCGTGATGACGGGGCGCTACAGGACGTGTTCAGAGAGTTCACTATGTCGGCAAACGAAAACCATACACCTAACGCCCTCCCTGCGGGCTACCGGTTTAATGAATTTGAAATCAAGGAAGTGATTGGCGGCGGCGGCTTCGGCATTGTTTATCGTGCCTGGGACCATCAGCTGGAACGCACCATCGCGATCAAAGAGTACATGCCCGTCTCGCTGGCGGTGCGTGCGGCGGATATGTCGCTGGAACTGCGCGGAGAGCGTTTCCATAAGCTGTTTACCGCCGGTCGCAATAGCTTTATTCAGGAGGCGCGCCTGCTGGCACGCTTCAATCATCCCGGCTTGCTGCACGTGTTGCGCTTCTGGGAAGAGAACGGCACCGCCTACATGGGCACGCTCTATTACAGCGGCATGACGCTGAAAGAGTGGCAGATCACCAGTCCGGACAGCATTGATGAGAGCTGGATCCGTCGTCTGCTGCCACCGCTGTTTGGCGCCATTGACACCATTCACGCCGCCGGTTATCTGCATCGCGATATCTCGCTGGATAATATCCAGATTCAGGAAAATCAGCTGCCGGTGCTGCTCGATTTTGGCTCGGCGCGCAAAGAGATCGGCAATCTCTCGGATGAAACCGAGATCATGCTGAAGCCCGGCTTTGCGCCGATTGAGCAATACAGCGAAGAAGGCGAAATCGAGCAAGGTCCGTGGACCGATATCTATGCGCTGGGCGCGGTGCTGCACAACCTGATCACCGGCCATGCGCCGCCGGTGAGCGTGGTACGCTGCATTGAGGATAACTATCAGCCGCTGGTGGAGCGCAAGCCGGAAGGCTATTCGCTGCCGCTGCTGCACGCCATTGACTGCGCGTTAGCCATGAAGCCAGCAGATCGTCCGCAAAGCATTGATGCCTTTGCCAGCTTGATCGATCTGCCGGTAAGCGATGTTGAAGCGCTCTCCACCACCATTCCTGTGGTAGCCGAGCCGGTTGTGCCGGTGGAGCCGATGGTTGCAACGCCGGAACCGCAAGTGTTGGCGGTCAATCATGCCGCTGCCGCCGTGGAACCTTTGACGCCGCGCAACGTGCGTCGTTTGTCGCCAGGTTTAGTGGTGGCGGCGGCGATTGCGGTGCTGGCGGTTGTGGTGGTGGTGTGGAAAGCGAATCGTCACAGCGAAGTACCGCCGGTCGCCGCCAGCACCACGCCCGCTGCGCCTGCCGCAGCAGGCAATAGTGTAGCGAGCAGCGCACCGACGGTGGCGACGGTTTATCTGCGTTTGCAGGCGGGTGAGAATGTGATGCTGAATGGCGAAGCCCGCGATGTGAAGCCCTCCTCCAGCGGATTTGCTTCACTGAATCTGGCGGCGGGGAACTATCGCATTGAGGTGCGTAACGGCAACCAGGTGCATAGCCAATCGCTGACCATCGATAAGCCGGGAACCTGGCTGATTAATCCGGCTCAGTAATCCGTATCAGCGCGCTGCCGAATGGCTCTGCAGCGCTCTGACTTCTGCCGCCAGGCGCGTCAACGCCGCTTCCTGCATGCCACGTTTGCCCAACTCCTGCTCCAGCGCATAGAGATACTGGGCATTGGTGCCGAGCGGACCGCTGGCCTGTGCAATCAACGGCGCAATGGTGCTGCGGCAGGAGTCGGTTTCATACAGCGGATGACGCGGGTCCATGATGAACACCAGCGCGGTGACGTTGCGTCCATCCTCCAACTCCAGTTCACACCAGGTTGGCAGATAGCAGCCGGTGATCATCTCACGCTTCCACAGCAGCTCCAGCTCATCATGCAAACGCGATTCCGGTAAACGGAACGCCAGTCCGCTGGTGGATCCGCCCTCTTTCAACGCCAGCATACGGCCAGGCGCGGTTACGGTGCCGCGACCGGCAATCAGACGCAGACAGAACGCGCGGTGCCAGCCTTCTAAACGACCCGGCGCCACTTCGGCCGCTTCAAAAATTGGATTCCACATCAGCGAGCCGTAGCCAAAAATCCACACCGGGCTTTGGTCAGGACGACAGGCAAGCGTCGCTGACAGCGATGCCGCACGCTTTTCACAGCTCCAGAACAGCGCTTCATCAATATCGCCAAACGATGTTTTACAATCTGCTTTTAACAAAAATTCCCGCGTTAACACTGTTGTCTCCTCTACTGCGCTGACATCTTGCCGGTGTGGTTCCTTAAAACTGATGTCTACAGGCGACGCTCATTGCATCGTCTTAAGAGAAGACATTAATTCATTTTTAACAAAACATTCAAGATTGACCCCGATCACAAAAGGGAAATTCTGTGTAAATAGCATCGGCTGCCTGGTGAGGAACTTGAATGGCGATGGGAAAAGTGCGAAGCGGGCCGCACTGGCCGGCATGACAAACTAGGGTTTAGGGTGCCACTTGTCATCGTCACCTTTCGAGTACTCATGCTTGACCGCTGCCCAGGCGACTTTGTGGGCGACCTCTTCGCGCGACTCATCACCCCGCCGGTCGTCGGGATCTTTGTATTGCTCCCAGGCGCTGTTAAAGGCTTTTTGATAAATGGTTTGCGCGTGAGCTGGCAGGACATGACGCACGCTGTCTGGCAGCTCTTTGTTTGATGAATAAGGCATATTTCCTCCTGTTTCATGCTCAGGGTTTAAGCCTGGATCATCTGGGTTAAAACGCAAACTCGCACTTTCACTGGTAGATTGCCTAAAACAGGATTAAACCTTCATAAACTTACCCATATACGTCGATTAACCAGACCAATCTCAACTTTAATTTATGGAATGAATCATGCAACATAATGAATACAGGCGTTAATCCAGCGATAACACACTCTTTTGCCGTGTTATGCATAATAAACGCTTTTGGTAAAATCGCGTAAAGTCACAGCAGCACAGCTGATGAAAAGTTACACTGCGTTGCGTCAGAAAACTCATTATATTTATCAGGCAATGATTGCCTGCTTTGTACTTTTTCCGGAGAGGATGGTAAATGCCTGGACATGAGAAAACCCGCCATACCGAGTACTCACTGATTTTCCCCGTTGCTGCGCTGGCGGTGCTGAGCTTCTTCGGCAACCAGACAGCGCTTCTGCCGGTTATCGGCATCAACCTGTTGGCCTTAGTTGCCATTCTCTTTAGCGCCTTCAGCGTGGTGCGTCACGCCGACGTGCTGGCACACCGTTTAGGCGAACCTTATGGCTCGCTGATTCTCAGTCTTTCCGTCGTCATACTCGAAGTGAGTCTAATCTCTGCGCTAATGGCGACCGGCGATGCCGCGCCCGCGCTGATGCGCGACACGCTCTACTCGATTATTATGATTGTGACCGCCGGTTTAGTGGGCTTTGCCCTGCTGCTGGGCGGACGCAAGTTTGCCACGCAGTACGTTAATCTGGCGGGCGTAAAACAGTACATGATCGCCATTTTCCCGCTGGCGATTCTGGTGCTGGTGTTTCCCAATGCATTGCCGGGCGGTAACTTCACGACCACCCAGGCGCTGATCATCGCGGCGATTTCTGCGGCCATGTACGGCGTGTTCCTGCTGATCCAAACCAAAACCCACCAAAGCCTGTTCGTTTATGAGCATGAAGATGATGGCGACGATCCGCATCACGGTAAGCCTTCTGCGCACAGCTCGTTGTGGCACACCGCATGGCTGATCGTGCATCTGATTGCGGTGATTACCGTGACCAAGATGAACGCCAATCCGCTGGAGAGCCTGCTGACAGAACTGAACGCCCCGGCGCAGTTTACCGGCTTCCTGGTGGCGCTGTTGATCCTGTCGCCGGAAGGTTTAGGTGCAATCAGAGCGGTGCTGATGAATCAGGTGCAGCGCGCAATGAACCTGTTCTTCGGTTCGGTGCTGGCGACCATTTCACTGACGGTGCCTGCCGTCACCATTATCGCTACTCTGACCGACCAGCAATTGGTGTTTGGCCTTGAGCCGCCGCAGATGGTGATCATGAGCGCCGTGCTGATTCTGTGCCACATCTCGTTCTCCACGGGCCGCACCAACGTGTTGAACGGTGCCGCGCATCTGGCGCTGTTTGCCGGATATTTGTTGACGATTATGCTGTGAGTGACAGGTCGCCATGAATGGCGACCAGCCAATAAAAAAGGCGCCATCGGCGCCTTTTTCACATCTGAAAACAATCAGTTGCTGGTATCCAGCTCTGGGAAGCTCTTCACCAGATCGTCGATCGCTTTCATCTGCACCAGGAATGGCTCCAGCTTATCCAGCGGCAGCGCGGATGGGCCGTCGCATTTGGCGCTGTTTGGCTCTGGGTGCGCCTCGATGAACAGGCCCGCAATGCCAACCGCCATGCCAGCACGCGCCAGCTCGGCGACCTGCGCACGACGACCGCCAGATGCAGCACCGAACGGATCGCGCGTTTGCAGCGCGTGGGTAACGTCGAAGATCACTGGGCTATTTTGGGTGACGTTTTTCATCACGTTGAAGCCGAGCATATCGACAACCAGGTTGTCATAGCCGAAGTTGCTGCCGCGGTCGCACAGGATAACCTGATCGTTACCGCCTTCGACGAATTTGTCGTAGATGTTACCCATCTGGCCTGGGCTAACAAACTGTGGCTTCTTGACGTTGATCACCGCACCGGTTTTCGCCATCGCTTCCACCAGATCGGTCTGACGGGCGAGGAATGCCGGCAGCTGAATCACATCAACCACGTCCGCCACTGGCTGCGCCTGCGATGCTTCATGCACGTCGGTGATGATTTTCACGCCGAACGCCTGCTTCAGCTCCTGGAAAATCTTCATGCCCTCTTCCAGGCCCGGACCACGATAGGATTTGATTGAAGAGCGGTTCGCTTTATCAAAAGAGGCTTTGAATACGTAAGGAATACCGAGTTTGTCGGTGACCTTAACGTAGTGTTCGCAGATGCGCATGGCGAGATCGCGCGATTCCAGCACGTTCATGCCGCCGAAGAGAACGAATGGCAGATCGTTTGCGACCTTGATATCGCCGATATTCACTACTTTCTGTGTCATGCCTTTTCTTTCCTTTTATCGGGTAACGCTTAGTGCAGCGTTACCTGTTTCTGTTCAATTGCGTGAATCTGCACTTTAATCATCTCGCTGACCGGATCTTCAGGACACTGTTCAACGAAATAGGTCAAATCAGTCAGTGCGATGTGTTCACACTCTAATTGCGCGTAAATCAAACCACGGTCGCGAATCTCGTAAGGATCGTCAGGATCGATCTGCAGCAGCACCTTGCTGACGTTCAGCGCCAGCTCCATCTGCTTCTCTTCCATCAGCGCGGATTTCAAAGTATCGAGCATCTTGCGCATCACGTTGATGGTCTTGGCTTCGTCGAGATCGTCGTTGTACAGCTTGGCGGTTGGGCTGATGTTGCCTTTCAGCCACACTTCCAGCGTATGCGTATCCAGCGTTTCACCGTTGAACGGGTTGATCAGCCACATTTCGCCATCTAACCAGTCGGCACGCAAAATCAGCTGTGTCGGGAAAATCACCGGCATCAGCGGCAATTCCAGCTCATCGGCGATGTGCAGCAGAATCACGCCCAGCGACACCGCAGTGCCCTGACGGCTCTTCAATACTTTGTCGATCCACAGCGCGTCAGAGAGATTGTAGACGCCGCTGGCGCCGCCAAATCCCCACTGACGATAGAACAGCTCCAGCAGCTTACCCAGCTGCAAATCGGCGTCCTGTTCGCTGCTGACGAACTCACGGGCTTCATCTACCAGCGCCGCCAACTGTTGTTGCACAGAAGGCGCGGAAAAATCATTGCGTATGGCGCATGTGGCGCCAATCACCGCTTCACTCAACGGTGTTTCACTGTAATCGAGTTGCTCTGGCGAGGTCATACAATCCCCAATAACGGCATTTTGGTCATCGCCAGCTTAATCACAAACAGCAAAGCTACGATTGCAATCAGGAAGGCGATCCAACGTGTCCCCATTTTACGTGGGCGACGGCTCAATGCCACGGAACCTAAGGCGATGTAGATAATAACCGCTAACAGCTTCTCCGTCAGCCAGCTTCCTTGCGGTGTGAACGGATAAAAGTGCGTAATCATCACCAGCAGCGCACCGCTTAACAGCAAAAAGGTGTCGTTAACGTGCGGCGCAATGCGCACCCAGCGGCGCTGCAGCATCGCTGAACCGGTGGTTTGCCAGTAGAAGCGCAGCAAAAACAGACAAATCGTCAGCGCAACGGTCAGCAAGTGAAAATGTTTGATCAGGGGATACCAGCTCGCCATCGTTATTCCTTATTAAAAAATTGTCCTAGTGTGACGCGCGGATTACCGCCGTAATCGTCAATGGTGCTCACCGCCTGATAACCGTGCTGCGTCATGATGGCGCGCACGGCTGCACCTTGCTGCCAGCCATGTTCCAGCAGCAGCCAGCCGCCAGCCTGCAGCCAGTGCGGTGCGGTGTGAATGATGAAACGTAAATCGGCCAAACCCTGATCGTCCGCCACCAGCGCGCTGAGCGGTTCAAAGCGCACGTCGCCCTGCTGCAGATGTTCATCGGCGGCATCAATATAGGGCGGATTGCTGACAATCAGATCAAAACGTTGGGCGGGAAGATCGCTAAACCAGTTGCTGAGGATGAAGCGGGCGTTATCGATGTGCAGACGCTGCGCGTTGTCCTGCGCCAGTTCTACCGCCGCCGCGATGCGATCGCAGCCAATAACCTGGCAGCCTGGCCGTTCGCTGGCCAGCGCCAGCGCAATCGCGCCGGTGCCGGTGCCCAGATCCAGCAGTGATGTTGCGCAGGCTGGCAGATGCGCCAGCGCTTGTTCCACCAGCACTTCAGTATCCGGGCGCGGGATCAGCGTGGCATCGCTGACGCGCAACGGCAGCGACCAGAACTCACGCTCGCCAACCAGATGCGCAATCGGCTCACCGTTGACGCGGCGCGCCAGCAGCGCATTCAGCTGTTCCTGCTGCTGCGCATCCAGTTCCGCGTCATCAAAAGCAATCAGCCAACTGCGCGCTTTGCCCGTCACAAAACCCAGCAATATTTCCGCATCACGCTTCGGGCTGTCGCCGCCACAGAGCGCTACCACAGCCTGCTGTAGCCAGCGACGGATGATCATTAGTCCTGTCCAGCCAGCGCGGCCAGCTGATCGGCTTGATACTCCTGCACAATCGGCTCAATCAGCGAATCCAGCTTGCCTTCCATCACCTCATCGAGACGGTAAACCGTGAGGTTGATGCGGTGATCGGTTACGCGGCCCTGCGGGAAGTTGTAGGTGCGGTTACGATCCGAACGGTCGCCGCTGCCAAGCAGGTTACGACGCGTCGAGGCTTCTGCGGCATTACGCTTCGCCGTTTCCGCCGCGTGAATACGCGCGCCCAGCACCGCCAACGCTTTGGCCTTGTTTTTGTGCTGTGAACGTTCGTCCTGACACTCCACCACAATGCCGGTTGGCAAGTGGGTGATACGAATCGCGGAATCGGTGGTGTTAACGTGCTGACCACCGGCACCGGAGGAACGGAAGGTGTCGATTTTCAAATCGCCGGCGTTGATTTCCGGCATTTCCGCTTCGGGCAGTTCCGGCATCACCGCAACGGTACAAGCCGAGGTGTGAATACGGCCCTGCGATTCGGTTTCTGGCACGCGCTGGACGCGATGACCGCCCGATTCAAACTTAAAGCGGCCATACGCGCCGTCGCCGCTGATGCGGGCGATCACTTCTTTATAGCCGCCGTGCTCACCTTCGTTGGCGCTGATGATCTCGACCTGCCAGCGACGCGCTTCGGCGTAACGGCTGTACATACGGAACAGATCGCCGGCAAAAATCGCCGCTTCATCACCGCCGGTGCCGGCGCGTACTTCCACAAAGCACGAACGTTCATCGTCGGGATCTTTCGGCAGCAGCAGCACTTGCAGCTGTTGTTCCAGCTCCTCACGCTTCTCGCGTGACAGCTTTAATTCTTCCTGCGCCATCTCGCGCATTTCCGGGTCTTCCAGCATCATTTCGGCAGTTTCAACGTCTTCCTGCACCTGCTGCCATTCGCGGAAACAACGGGTAACGTCGCTAAGCTGGGCATATTCGCGTGATAACGCACGGAAACGATCCTGATCGGCAATCACGCCGGCATCGCCCAGCAACGCTTCCACTTCCTCGTGGCGTTCCTGGAGCGCTTCCAGCTTGGCAACAATAGAGCTCTTCATGTAATAGCGGGTATCCCAGTGATAGGTCGTGACTGACCAGATTACTCTAAACCGAGGCTGTCACGTAAGATCTGCAGGCGTTCGCTGTCGCCGTCGCGCGCGGCCTGCTGCAGTGATTTGGTTGGTGCATGAATTAAACGGTTGGTCAGCTTGTGTGCCAGTTCCTGCAGCACTTTTTCGGCGTCAGCGCCCTGCTGCAGCGCGGCCAGCGCGCGTTCCTGTAACTCGGCGCGCACCTGATCGGCCTGCGAACGGTATTCACGGATGGTCTCAACCGCGCTTTGCGCGCGCAGCCAGGCCATAAATTCGCCGCTCTCCTGCACCACAATGCTTTCAGCCTGCACGGCGGCGGCTTTACGCTGCGCCATGTTCTGCTCGATGATCGCTTGCAGATCATCAACGCTGTAGAGATAGGCGTTCGCCAGCTTGCCCACTTCCGGCTCGACATCGCGCGGTACGGCGATATCCACCAGCAGCATCGGCTGATTGCGACGCGCTTTCAGCGCGCGCTCTACCATCCCTTTACCGATAATCGGCAGCGGGCTGGCGGTGGAAGAGATAATGATGTCGGCATCGGCCAGACGGGTTTCGATATCGCCGAGGCCAATCACTTCTGCCCCGACTTCATCGGCCAGCAGCTGCGCGCGTTCGCGGGTGCGGTTGGCGATCATCAGCTTCTTGACGGAGTGTTCGCGCAGATGACGCGCCACTAACTCGATGGTTTCACCGGCACCGACCAGCAGCACGTTAACGGTGCTGAGCGATTCAAAGATTTGACGCGCCAGTGAACAGGCAGCGAAGGCGACCGATACGGCGCTGGCGCCAATCTCGGTTTCGGTGCGAACGCGTTTGGCCACCGAGAAGGTTTTCTGGAACATGCGCTCCAGTTCACTGCTCAGCGCGTGGTCGCGTGACGAATCAACAAAGGCTTTTTTAACCTGACCTAAAATCTGTGGTTCACCCAACACCAGTGAATCCAGCCCGCTGGCCACGCGCATCAGATGGCTGACCGCCGCGTTATCCTGATGCCAGTAGAGGCTGTTGCGCACATCCTCTTCACGCAGGTCGTGATAGTCACACAGCCAACGCACCAGCTGCTCCTGCAGGTCGGCTTGCTGCTCTACACTGAGGTAGAGTTCAGTACGGTTGCAGGTCGAGAGGACCACGCCGCTCTGCACCATCGGCTGGGACAGCAGGCTATTCAGCGCCAGTTCCAGCGTGTCTGGTGTAAACGCAACGCGTTCGCGTAGCGCAACAGGTGCAGTTTTGTGGTTGATTCCGAGTGCAAGCAGCGTCATGTGATTCGGGTTGGGATATCCCAATAGTTGTCAGGGTTTTGTGCAGCGCATTCTACAAGATGCCACAGGTCAAGAAAAGCCATACAAAGCCTATGACAGTAATAAGATTAAACTGATCGTGCGCAATTATTGCCATAACAGCATTGACGGCTTACATGCGGATGGTTAGCGTTACCGGTTACGAAGTAAAAACGTGTCTGAGGAGATGACCACGTGATGCATTTGCCCCCGCGCAAGTTACTGCGCCTTTTACCCCTTGCCAGCGTGTTACTGGCTGCATGTACCATTAACAAACCACAAGGTCCGGGCCCAAGCACCACGTCACCGCAATGGCAGCAGCATCAGCAAGCCGTGGCGAAAATCAGCCAGTATCAGACGCGCGGTGCGTTCGCTTACCTGTCGGATAAGCAAAAAGTCTATGCGCGCTTTAACTGGCAGCAAACCGCTGCCGATCGCTATCGCCTGCTGCTGACCAATCCGCTCGGCAGCACCGAATTGCAGCTGGATGCACAAGGTTCCGTGGTGCAGATCGTGGATAACAAAGGCAAGCGCTACGTCAGTAACGATGCCGAGAAGATGATTTCACAGCTCACCGGCATGGATATTCCGCTCGCCAATCTGCGTCAATGGATGATGGGCTTGCCGGGCGATGCCAGCGATTATCAGCTCAACAACAATTATCAGTTGCAAAGCCTGAACTACAGCCGTAACGGTCAGCAGTGGAAAGTGAACATCTCTGATTACGACAGCAAAGTGAATCCGCCGCTGCCGGCGAATCTGGAGCTGTCTGAAGGCGGTCAGCGCATCAAATTACGCATGGATAGCTGGACCACCCAATGATCACCACGTGGCCCGCGCCAGCAAAACTGAACCTGTTCCTGTATATCACTGGCCGTCGTCCTGACGGCTACCACAATCTGCAAACGCTGTTTCAGTTCCTCGATTACGGTGACACGCTGGAAATCACACCGGATAGCAGCGGCAAGATAACGCTGCTAACGCCGCTGGCTGGCGTGCCGGATAACGAGAACCTGATTGTGCGTGCCGCGCAGGCGTTAAAAACCGTTGCCGCCGCGCGGGGTACTTTGCCCGCGCAGGCCGGTGCCAGCATCGCGCTGGAGAAGGTTTTGCCGATGGGCGGCGGACTTGGCGGCGGTTCTTCGGATGCGGCGACGGTGTTAGTGGCGCTGAATCATCTGTGGCAAACCGGGTTAAGCGTTGCTGAGCTGGCGACGATTGGCATCAAACTGGGTGCGGATGTGCCCGTCTTTATTGAGGGTCACGCGGCCTTTGCTGAAGGCGTGGGCGAACTGTTGCAGCCGGCTGAACCGGCAGAAAAATGGTATCTGGTGGCGCATCCGGGCGTGAGTATCGCGACTCCGGATCTGTTCCGCGATCCCGAACTGACGCGCGATTCACCAATCCGCACATTAGATGAACTGTTACAGCGTCCTTTTCACAATGATTGTGAGGCTGTGGCAAGAAAACGTTTTCGTAAGGTTGATGAGCTGCTTTCCTGGCTGCTAGAATACGCGCCGTCGCGCCTGACTGGGACCGGAGCTTGTGTGTTTGCTGAATTTGACACCGAATCCGACGCACGTCAGGTGCTGGAGCTTGCCCCGAAATGGATTTGCGGATTTGTGGCGCGCGGGCTTAACCTCTCGCCGTTGCAGCGCACACTTTCTGGGCTAAAAGCGTTTACGTGACAGTGTCACCCGTTCCAGACACTGCATGTCGCGCATTAACACACCCGTATGAACATGCTCTTTGGTATTCGCCGGTTACTCTAGAGCCGTTCATTCTCTGGACGCCAAGCCTGAGGTTCTTCTCGTGCCTGATATGAAGCTATTTGCTGGTAACGCCACCCCGGAACTAGCACAACGTATTGCCAACCGCCTTTACACTAGCCTCGGAGACGCCGCTGTTGGCCGTTTCAGTGATGGTGAAGTAAGTGTACAGATCAACGAAAATGTACGCGGTGGTGATATTTTCATCATCCAGTCCACCTGTGCCCCCACCAACGATAATCTGATGGAGCTGGTTGTGATGGTCGACGCTTTGCGTCGGGCTTCTGCTGGTCGTATTACTGCTGTCATTCCTTACTTTGGCTATGCGCGTCAGGATCGCCGTGTGCGTTCTGCTCGTGTACCGATCACCGCCAAAGTGGTTGCCGATTTCCTGTCCAGCGTGGGCGTTGACCGTGTGCTCACCGTTGACCTGCATGCTGAACAGATTCAGGGCTTCTTTGATGTCCCGGTGGATAACGTCTTCGGCAGCCCAATCCTGCTGGAAGATATGCTGCAAATTGGCCTGGAAAATCCGATCGTAGTTTCCCCAGACATCGGTGGCGTAGTGCGTGCCCGCGCCATCGCCAAACTGCTCAACGATACCGATATGGCTATCATCGACAAACGCCGCCCGCGCGCGAACGTTTCTCAGGTGATGCACATTATTGGTGACGTTGCGGGTCGTGACTGTGTACTGGTTGACGATATGATCGACACCGGCGGTACGCTGTGCAAAGCGGCTGAAGCGTTGAAAGAGCGCGGCGCGAAACGTGTCTTCGCTTACGCCACTCACCCAATCTTCTCCGGCAACGCGGTGGAAAACCTGCGTAAGTCGGTGATTGACCAGGTGATTGTCTGCGATACCATTCCGCTGTCTGAAGAGATGAAATCTCTGCCAAACGTGCGTACTTTGACGCTGTCTGGCATGTTGGCCGAAGCGATTCGTCGTATCAGCAATGAAGAATCTATCTCCGCGATGTTTGAGCATTAATTCATCGCGTGAAACCGGGCCTCGTGCCCGGTTTTTCTTTGCGCCCTGCCCTAAATCTGACTCACCGATTAAGCCACTTTCGCCACTGATATTTGCGCGATAAATTTCGTTAAATCCCGCTATTCTCGCTGCCATCCACTCTTTTCTGCTAACTCGCATTGCCGCCCTTTAGCGGTCTAATGATTAATGCTATTTTTCTCCCCACTTTTGCCAAGAGCTCCGACCACTATGACTCTCGACATCTACACTCTGTTTGTTTGCGAGCTCTATGTGCTGGGGTTTTTGAGTATCATTTTGATTTTTGCCTGGGTCGGCGCGCAATACGATCGCGTATTAGGTTGCACCACGCTGGCGCTGGTTTTGACCCTGGCGGCGGTGTTCCTCAGCAGCTTACGCAGTGCGGGATTCCATTTTTTACCGGTTGCGGTCGGCAACGTCATGCTGCTGCTGGCTTATGGCAATCTGCTCAATGCCTTCCGCATCTTCTGCGGTAAAGCGATTGGACTCAGCTGGTTAGGCGGCGGCTTATTGTGGGCAATCCTGTGCCTGTTCCCCGAATTTTACTCCAGCCAGCCGAAGCGTGTGCTGGTGGTTTGCCTGCTGTGCATCATCTATACCGGCGCGCTGATCCGCTTGCTGTGGCGCGTGCGCGCATCGTTAACCGTCACCTTCTGGCCGGCGCAAATCCTGCTGTGGATCCATTTGCTGTTTCACGTGGCACGTATCTTTCTGGATGATGCGGTGGCGACGCCGGTGCGCGGTGCGATTGGCGGTTCCAGCTTCTCGGTATATGTAATTCTCGAATCAATTCTGTTTGTTATTGGCCTGAGCTTCACCATTCTGGCGATGGTCAACGAGCGCACGCAAATCGCTCACAAGCTGGCATCAATGCACGATCCGCTCACCAGCGTGTGGAACCGCCGCGCACTGTTCGAGCAGGCCGATAAAA
This sequence comes from Pantoea sp. B9002, assembly GCF_013385945.1. Lineage (NCBI taxonomy): Bacteria > Pseudomonadati > Pseudomonadota > Gammaproteobacteria > Enterobacterales > Erwiniaceae > Pantoea > Pantoea sp. B9002. The sequence goes on along the minus strand of NZ_JACAPA010000020.1, from coordinate 49,239 downwards.
TGATATTGCGCAGCGCGCGGCAGTCACAACACTTAGTCTATAGCGCGGTGCTGTTCGATCTGGACCATTTTAAAAGCATCAATGACCGTTTCGGCCATCAGCAAGGCGATCAGGTATTAATCGATTTTTGTCAGGTGGTGCAGGCGTTATTGCCGGATGAAGGCCATTTTGCCCGTTTGGGCGGCGAGGAGTTTGCGGCTATCATTCCCGGCGATGCCGAGCAGGCGCAGCGGGTGTGTGAACGTATCCGTTTGGCGACACAGCTGTCGCAACCCAACGACGTGCGTTATACCGTCAGCATCGGCTTTGCCACCGCGCTGCAGCCCGGCGAACCTTTCCCGCCGCTGCTGGCGCTAGCCGATGAAGCGTTGTACCGCGCAAAAGCCAGCGGCCGTAACCGCATCGAACGTTATCTCGCGCAGTTACAGCCGCTGCAGCAAACCGTACTTACTTAATGTGATGAGTGATTGCGACGGCAACGCTTATCGCCGTAATGACGCAACCAGTAATAACGATCTTCCACGCGCTCACGTCCGCTGACGCGCGCGCCCACCAGCCACAGCAAAGCGCCAACGAAGATGCTGAACATCGCACCGTGCGCGAGAAATTGCGGCAGGTTGAGTGAAGGAAGCTGATTGATAATGGAATAGCCGACGCCCAACACCATCGTCAGTAAACCCAAACACATCAAACCGTTACCTACAAAGCGGCAATTTTGACGTTTCATGATCCACCTCCATCCTTATAAAAGCAAAACAGCACGTATGGTTAACTAGCCATAAGCTTAGGCAATACTTGCCGCTTAAGTTGCGTACAGGATCACATATCCTTCACAACCTTTGACAAATCTTTACCGCCAGCGCCTTGATTTCGATAGAAAATGATTAGTCACGTAGAGACATTATCTGCGGCGCGTGGCCTTTGTCATCCGTGCCGCCAGGCAGTAAACTATCGCCCTTTCCGCAGCAAGACAGGATAAACATCGTGAGCAGCATTAAACTGATTGTGGGGCTGGCCAATCCCGGCGCTGAATACGCCGCAACGCGCCATAACGCTGGCGCCTGGTATGTCGATTTACTGGCGAGCCGCAACAATCAGTCGTTAAAAGACGAGCCAAAATTTTTTGGCTACACCGCGCGCCTGTCGCTGGCGGGAGAAGATGTGCGCCTGCTGGTGCCCACCACTTTTATGAATCTCAGCGGCAAAGCGGTGGCGGCGATGGCGACCTTTTATCGCATTGCGCCAGAAGAGATTTTGGTGGCGCACGATGAGCTGGATTTACCGCCGGGCGTGGCGAAATTCAAGCAAGGTGGCGGCCACGGCGGCCATAACGGCCTCAAAGACATCATCAGCAAGCTGGGCAACAACAATAATTTTCACCGTTTACGCGTCGGTATTGGCCATCCTGGCGACCGCAATAAAGTGACCGGTTTCGTGCTGGGCAAGCCGCCAGCCAGCGAACAAAAGCTGATTGATGATGCAGTAGACGAAGCGGTGCGCTGCACCGAACTGTGGCTGAAAGAAGACAAGATTAAGGCGATGAACCGCCTGCACGCGTTCAAGGCGGGCTAAGGCCAATTCCCGCGCCGCAGAAGGCAATTCTGTGTATAATGCGCGAAATTTTTTGAATCTGTCGGCGCTGTTTAACAGCGCTGCGCACTCAGTGAGAAAGGTAATCAGACCATGGGATTTAAATGCGGTATTGTGGGCCTGCCGAACGTCGGTAAATCCACCCTGTTCAACGCGCTGACCAAAGCGGGTATCGAAGCAGCCAACTTTCCGTTCTGCACCATCGAGCCAAACACCGGTGTGGTGCCAATGCCCGATCTGCGCCTCGATCAGCTGAGCGAGATTGTTAAGCCACAGCGCGTCGTGCCAACCACCATGGAATTCGTCGATATCGCCGGTCTGGTGAAAGGCGCGTCCAAAGGTGAAGGCCTGGGCAACCAGTTCCTGACCAACATCCGTGAAACCGAAGCCATCGGCCACGTGGTGCGCTGCTTTGAAAACGACAACATCATCCACGTTGCGGGTAAAGTTAACCCGGCGGAAGATATTGACGTCATCAACACCGAGCTGGCGCTGTCGGATCTCGACACCTGCGAACGTGCGATTCAGCGTTGCCAGAAGAAAGCCAAAGGCGGCGACAAAGATGCCAAAGCTGAGCTGGCGGCGCTGGAGAAGTGCCTGCCGCACCTGTCAGAAGCAGGCATGCTGCGCGCACTGAATCTGGATGCTGACGAGAAAGCGGCAATCCGCTACCTCAGCTTCCTGACGCTGAAGCCAACCATGTATATCGCTAACGTCAACGAAGACGGTTTCGAAAACAATCCGTACCTCGATCAAGTGCGTGCGATTGCCGAAGCCGAAGGTTCGGTGGTGGTGCCGGTGTGTGCTGCCGTTGAGTCTGATATCGCTGAGCTGGAAGACGACGAGCGCGACGAGTTCATGGCTGAACTGGGTCTGGAAGAGCCGGGCCTGAACCGCGTGATCCGTGCCGGTTATGCGCTGCTCAACCTGCAAACCTACTTCACCGCAGGCGTGAAAGAAGTGCGTGCATGGACCATTCCTGTCGGTGCAACGGCGCCACAGGCAGCCGGTAAAATCCACACCGACTTCGAGAAAGGCTTTATCCGCGCTCAGACCATCGCGTTTGAAGATTTCGTTGCGTTCAAAGGCGAACAAGGCGCGAAAGAAGCCGGCAAAATGCGCTCAGAGGGCAAAGAGTACATCGTAAAAGATGGCGACGTGATGAACTTCCTGTTTAACGTCTAAGCCTTCATGTTGCCTGGCACGCTATCGCGTCAGACAAAAAATCCTAAAATCCACGCATTGGCGTGGATTTTTTTATCCCGCTTACACAGGCGAATCCGGATCGCCGAACAAACGCTGCGCCAGCGTAGCAAGCATCAACGTCAACTCTTTGATCGCAATAAAAAACCCAGTGCATCGACTGGGTTTTAGGCAATGACGTTAATAAGCCGCTAACCGCATAGTGGCTTACTCAAAACAGCAGCCCCAACCGCAAGCTGATATTGGTGTCCTGCCTGAATCCCTGTTCTACCTTAATATCGCGTCCACCGGAAAGCTGGAGCTGAACGCCAGGCAGTACAAAATGGGCCGCCGACAGCCGCAGATAGCTGCTGTTCAGCCGGTCGTCCTGTGCATTGCCGTTAACCCGACTCTCCGCGCCCGTTATCCATCCGCCGCCGATGCCAAACTGTGTTGCGGGCGTCAGGTTGTAGCGCAAATAAGCCTGATATTCGTAGCGCGGACTCTGCCTGAGCGTGCTGCTATTCGCGCCATAAGCGTCATTCGCCGTAACCCAGGACACGTCAGCGCCGGTTTCAAATGCCCACGACGTAGAGAAATGGTGGATCCACACGCCCTGTAGCAGATAGCGCCAGCGATTCTCCCCGACGTTGAGCGCTTTTTGCGGGTCGTAAGCGCCGGTTGGCGCATAGATAAACGGCGCCAGCGAGAGAAGATCCCGGCCCTGCGCATCCAGATTGAATTTGAACGGCACGCCAAAAATCACGTCACCCAATCCCGAGGAGTTGCCGAGGAAACGGGCATCGCCCATCGCATCCGCGCTAACCAGAGGAATGATTACCTGTGGTTCGATACTGATATTCTCAGCCGGGCGAAAGCCATGGATAAAGCGCAGCAGCGTGGCTTGAGTACGCAAGCGGTAATCAGCGGCGACTTTTTTCCCCTGCGAATAATAATCGTCGCTGTGGGAATACTGGAAATAGGCCAGCGCGAGGCTTTTATCGGCTGGCAGCATTTCGTAATCGCCGGGAGAAAACTCCAGCGCATAAGCAGGTGAGCACAGCGTTGCGGTGACTAAAGTCGCGATAGCAGTGACTGATTTCTTCATAACGATTCTCCGCCGATCTGCCGCAGTAAGCCGGTGTTCGCATGACAGTTGATGTACTCAAAATGCTGAGCCGTGGCCGGAACCACCACGATTTCGTGCCACAGCCGCAGTGCGATATTGAAGTTCAGCTCCTGCACGTAACGCATAAATCCGCCGAAAATCGCCACGTGGGTGGGATGGCTTTTAGCCCACAGCTCAAGTGCCGCCATATCGCTGAAATGCGCCAGGCCAAAGGTCTTCTCCATCAAGGCATGCGAGTTCACATCAAGGACCTGCATATAGCGGCAGTTCAGGCAGCCGATGGTGTGACCGCTGTCGCGCAGAAAGTGCATGCCTTCGCGCAGCACCGGTTCCACCTCGCTAAGGTACTTTTGTCTCTCCTGTTGCTGGGTCGCCGACCAATCCTGCCCGGAGCGGATCAGACAGAGATTTTCCCGGCCAGCCAGCACAACGCGTTTGCCGGTGCGCGTCGCTGATGGCGCCGTTGCGCTGCCACTCAGCGCATCGATCTGCGCGCGCGGCAGGCGGTCGCGCGCACTGCCCCAATAACCGTGCTCCTGCATCTCGCCGCTCATGCCTTCAGCCAGACTGGCCACGCCTTCAGGCGATGCGCGATCGGAGAAAATGGTTTCAAAGCTGTCGGCTTGCGGGCTCACCACCTCGAGAAAATAGCCATATTCGCCCGCTTCTCGTTCCGCTGCGTGCCACCATGCAGAAAATAAGCTGCTGGTTTTCCAGCGCTCAAACTGCTGCGGTGACGGCCAGTAAGCAATGGCGACCAGGTTATGAAACCCGGCATCGTCTATATAGGCAGCCAGATCCCAGTGTGCCGGCGCGTAAGGGGATGAAAAGCGTCCAGTCACCGCATGCAGAGCCGCAGGCGCGATCGCAGTGGCCGCCTGAATGCCGAAGTACGCCATCACCACCTGTCCGGTGAGTGAGGAGAAGCGCGCGGTCCACGCCGGAAAAGGCGGTTGATGATCGTCGGGCATCGCCAGCGGACAGCGGCGCGCGACACGCAGATGTGCAGGAATAGCGGATTCCATGTTATTCCTCCTCTTCCGCTGGCAATTCACTCGGCGGCTCGGCGGGCAAGCCGCGTTTCACCACCGGCGGTTTGGCGGCGGAATTGAACAGAAGCTGGGTGACGTCGGGACGCGAATAGTGACCAACAGGATCGGCTGCCAGTTTTGCGAAGGTGATCGCCGCGGGTGCCAGCGTGGCTAACAGCAAGCCCTCTTCCTGTTCACCGAGCGGTGTGGCGAGCTCGCTGCCGTCCGGGCCATAGATGCGTGCATGTCCACCTCCGGCGCTGAGCAACGCCTGACGGGCATCATCCGGGCACAGCATTTCAATCATCTCTGCAGAAACCACGGCGCAAGGTGCCAGCACGAAACATTGCCCTTCTGCCGCATACAAGCGTGAAGCCGCCGTGTTGACCTCCGGTCCCAGCGCCGCGGTGGCGTTGTTGTAAAGACTGAAGCTCGGCCAGGCGGCGATGTGGATCTCTTCATGCTGCGAATACATGGCATAACGCGAGAGCGGCTGCAGATGTTCCCAGCAGCAGAGCGCGCCGACCACGCCGAGCGGCGTTTCCCAGGTGGTCAGTGAAGAACCGTCGCTCTCGCCGAACAGCGTGCGCTCGACGTGCGTCGCCTTGAGCTTGCGGCGCGTCCCGATGGTTTCACCGTCGCTGCCGATTATCCACTGCGAGATGTAAAGGCTGCCGTGGTCGCGCTCGCTGAATCCGAGTACCACCATCATACTGTTGTGTCGGGCAGCATCGGCAATGCGTTTCGCCTGCACGCTATCCAGAACCAGCGAGTTTTGATGATACTCATACACCAGCGGCATATTGACGGCGGGCGAGTTCAGCCACAAAAACCACGGATAGCCCGGAATCCAGGTTTCAGGAAAGGCGATCAGCTCAGCGCCCTGCGCGGCGGCCTCCTCAATCAGCTTTATGGTTTTATCAACCGTGCCTTCCAGATCCATAAACAGTGGCGCGGCCTGTACGCAGGCCACGGTAATCGGTTTGTTCATCATGTTGCTCTCTCCCAGGTGAATGAAAATAAACTGGCAACAGATATAACCTTCACGCCACGCGCAGGGTTATGACAGGAAGGAAGGGATGCTTGTCCAGAATGGAAATGGCCCGGAGTTTGCAGGAAGTGCCTCACCCCACGCTGAGGATGCAGGCATGAAGACCTTTAATACCGCCGACGTTGTGTATGCCGATCGCACCGATTACTGGCGCCACGCCATCAGCCAGACATTTGTGCCGCTGGAAAGCACCTATGCGGGCAGCGAGCGCAACGGCATCCTGCAAGCGGGCGTTTGGGGCGATCTACGCTTATCCGAAGTGAGTTGCAGCGCGCAGGAAGTGATCCGCGGCCGCAAAGGCGCCGATAACAACCCGGATAATATGATTCTGCTGAGCTTTGTCAGCCAGGGAAAAACCTCGGCGGTTCAGGGCGGCAATCATGCCTCGCTCAGTCAGGGCGAGTTTGCGCTTTACGACACGCGGTTTCCCTACGAGCTGCACCTTGATGGTGAGACGCGGCAACATGTGGTGCAAATTAGCAAAGATCATCTGAGTCAACGAGTGGGGAAAACCGAGCATCTGGTGGCCAACGCCTTTGGCAAACAGCATCCGCTGATGCCCTTCCTGCAGATGCTGTTAAACAATCTGATGACGCTGCCCGAAGACATTTCACTCAAATACGCCGCCATGCTGCACGAGCAGTTTCTCGAACTGCTGACATCGGTGATTGCCGACGAGTGCAGCAACCGAAGCCAGGCCAAAACCTATCACGGCTTGCTGTTCCAGATGAAAATCATGATCAACCAGCGCCTGGCCGATCCGGCGCTGACCGCCGCAACCATCGCTGACGCCTTTGGTATTAGCTCGCGCTATCTCAACATGCTGCTGAAGAAAGATGGCACCTCGTTTGGCCGCTATGTGCTGAATCAGCGGCTGACAAAAGCGGCGGACGCTCTCCATTCCCCGCTGCATCGCGCCACGCCGATTAGCCAGATTGCCTGGCGTAGTGGCTTTAGCGACATGCCGCACTTCTCGCGTGAGTTCAGGGCCAGGTTCGGCTGCTCAGCGACTGAATATCGCCAGCAAAGTAGTGAACCCGTGCAAACCGTCCAGAAGTATTAACCACCTAAACTCGCAGCCTGATCGATTTCCACTATTCTGTGCGTATGAATTTTAATTAACGTATTCAGGGGAATGAGATGAGCGCCGATAACGAACATGAAAACAGTGCAGAAACGTTGCTGCAAAGCGGGCAAGCCTGGAATGGTCAGCATATTGAACACTATCCAGCCGGTAAGCCCGAGATCACGGTGATGAAGATGACCATTCCTGCGCATTCAGAGCTGCCGTGGCATACGCATCCGATGCCCAATACCGCGTATATTTTATCGGGATCGCTCACCATCGAGGACAAAGCCAGCGGCGAGACGAAAACGTTTAACGCAGGCGAAGCTTTTAATGAATCCATCGACATTGCCCATCGCGGTTTCACCACGCATCAGCGTGCCGAGCTGATTATTTTCTACGCCGGGGTTGAGGGCATGGATCTTTCCATTCCGCTGCCGGGTGAAGAAGCCGAATATTAATTATTCAACAGCGCCTGTTTAAACGAATAGATATGCACCCGCGCTGCCTCTTCCGCTAGCTCGGCATTTCCCTGCTCCAGCGCGGCAATGATCGCTTCGTGTTCGGCGATCACTTCGTTCATGTGCGCAGCGCTGGAAAGCGTGGTGGCCCAGAAGCGCTGCGCCTGCGCGTGGATAATGCTGAGAATATCGGCCAGACGACCGTTGGCGGCGATGTCCGCCAGCACCTGATGAAATTCGCGGTCCAGCAGCATCATCTGTTCGCGATCGCGTGAGGCGCTGGCATTGGCAATGCGCTGATTCATGTCACGCAAATAGGCGATTTGCGCCGCATTGACCCGCTGCGAGGCCAGCCGCAAGCACAGCGCCTCATTCACCAGACGCACCTCAATTAACTCCAGCGCATCATCAATCGACAGCGGCGCCACCATCACGCCCTTGCGCGGGATAATCTGCAACAGTCCTTCCGTCTCCAGCCGATGCACCGCCTGATTCACCGGCGTTCTGCCCATCTCAAGGTCGTCCATCACCTGCGCGATATTGAGATAGTCGCCCGGTTTGTAGCGCAGCGTGATCAGCCGGTGCTTGAACGCCAGATAGGCGCGCTCGTTAAGTGAAATGCTCTTCGGGGTCGTCGGCGAGCTCACATTTTCAGCCATCACATTACTCATCGCGCAAATCCTTATTAGGTAACTGAGACATATTACACAAAAACCTGGCATGAAAATGGCTAGATTGAAATCACAGTGAAATTTCACACGCATTTCTCACCTGGAGATCGATCCCATGCAATTACGGTTTACGACAGATTACGCCGATGCGGCAGTTCTGGATGTTGAGGTTAATCAACTTGTTATCGCGGGCTGGGTAGGACGCGATCAGGAAGCGGTGCTGCACCATATCAGGGAACTGGAAGCGCTCGGCGTGCCCGCTCCTGGTGCAGTGCCGCTGTTTTACCGCGTCGCCACCAATCAATTAAGTCAGGAAACGCAGCTGGAAGTGGTTGGCGATCAGACGTCCGGTGAAGCTGAACCCTTTGTGTTTTTCCATCGCGGCGAATATTGGGTGTCGCTGATTTCCGATCATACCGATCGTCATCTGGAAACGTTCAGCGTGGCGCTATCGAAACAGGCGTGCATCAAACCGGTGGCCGGTCACGCGTGGCGCATGGCGGACGTCAAAGCGCACTGGGATCAGCTCGAGCTGCGTGCCTGGATCAACGTCAACGGCGACTGGGTGACTTATCAGCAAGGCGCCCTCGCCTCATTGCTGACGCCGCTCGATCTGTTGAGCCGCTATTTTGCTGCGGGCCAGGTTGAGGAAGGTTTCGCCATGTCGTGCGGCACGCTCAGCGCCATCGGCGGGATTCGTCCTGCCAGTGAATTCCGTATGGCGCTGCACGATCCGGTGCTGAACCGCACGCTGGAACACACTTACATCACTGGCTCGCTGCCGGTTATCGCCTGAGGTTCCCTATGACAACGTTATGGCAAGCGAGCCAGCAGCTGCTCGCCGGGCAAATCAGCCCTGAACCCCTGACGCAGGATGCGCTACGTGCGATCGCGTCGGAAGCCGGTGAAGGCAAGCGCGTGTTCACCAAAGTTTATACCGCGGATGCGCAGCAGCAGGCCGCGCAAGCCGGTGCGCGCTGGCAGCAGCAACAGCCGCGCAGCGCGATTGATGGTCTGCCCATCAGCATCAAAGATCTGTTCGATGTCGCCGGAGAAGTCACCACCGCCGGTTCCCGCTTGCTCAGCAACGCCAGCCCAGCCACGGCGAATGCCAGCATGGTGGATCGTCTGCAGCAGGCCGGTGCCGCCATCGTTGGCAAAACCAATATGAGCGAGTTCGCCTTCACCGGCCTCGGCGTCAATCCGCATTACGGCACGCCCGCTAATCCGTGGCAGCGTCCCCAGCAGCGTATTCCCGGCGGATCCTCTTCCGGTGCGGCGGTAGCGGTAAGCGACGGCATGTGTCTGGCGGCTGTCGGCACCGATACCGGCGGTTCGGTGCGCATTCCAGCGGCGCTGTGCGGCTTAACAGGTTTCAAACCGAGCGCCAGCCGCATCGATCAACGCGGAACGCTGCCGCTGGCGGCATCGCTCGACAGCATCGGTGTGATCGCCCACGACGTGCGCAGCTGCTGGCTGCTCGATAGCGTGATCGCCGATAAGCGGCTGGCGATCGATGAGCGAAATCTGTCAGATGCGCATTTCGTGATTCCGCAGACGCGCGTGCTGGCTGGCCTTGACGAGCACGTCAGCGCCGCCTGGCTGCGCGCGCTCGATCTGCTGCGCGCGCAGGGCGTGAAAATCACCGAGCTGCCGCTGCAAGAGCTGGCGGAACTTGACACCATCAACGCGCGCGGCGGCATTACCGCGTGGGAAGCCTGGCAATGGCATCAGCATTACGCCCAATCACAGCCGGAAGCTTACGACCCGCAGGTTTTGACGCGCATTAACCGCGGCAGCCTGCTGAATGCAGAGGATGCCGCCGCGCTTTATCAACTGCGCGCCGACTGGAAACAGCGCGTCGAGCAGGCGGTTGCGCCTTTTGACGGCATCCTGATGCCGACGGTGCCGCTGATTGCTCCGACGCTGGTCGAGCTCGACGATCCCGCGCGCTATATGCAGGTCAACCTGCTGATGCTGCGCAACACCAGCGTGATCAACATGCTGGATGGTTGTTCAATTTCTCTGCCTTGTCATCAGCCCGGCGCTGCGCCGGTTGGCCTGATGCTCTCTTCCACCCATGGCAACGATGCTGCATTACTCAGCTGGGCTGCCGCGATTGAAACCACCCTGAAACGGAGTAGCTGATCATGACTCAACCCCACGGCATGCTGTTTGTCGCCACTAACATCGACGCTGCAGATGAAGCGGATTTCAACCAATGGTACGACCACGAACACGTTGAAGAGCGCGTGGCGATCAGCGGCTTTCTTAGCGGCACGCGTTATCAGGCAGTGGATGCCGAACGCAAATACCTCGGCCTGTATGAAACCGCATCGCTGGAAGCCTTTACCAGCGCGGATTATCACGCCGCCTTCACGCGCCAGACGGAATGGTCGGTGAAGAACCTCAACAAAATGGTCAATCCGATGCGCCGCGTCTGCGCCATCTCGCATCAGCATGGACAAGGCACCGGCAGCCATCTGGCGGTGCTGACCTTAAAAGCCGGTACAGATGTTGCATCGCTGGGCAGCTGGCAAAGCAGCGTGCAGCAAACGCCGGGCTATATCGCCTCACGTTTGCTAACGCCTGACACCACGCTGAGCTCGCCGCTGCCACGGGAAACCAGCGCGACGCGCCCGATGCATCCGATGCTGCTGCTGACCTGCCGCGACGCGCAGGTGTGTAAAACCCTCGCCGCCGATGCCGCGCAGGCACTCAACGCGGACGTACAGCTCTACTCCCTCAGCTGGCAGTTAACCAAACAGGAGATGGCTCATGGCTAATACCGATTCAACGTTGCCGCACGCTACAGGCGCGCGCGCCAGCCACAGCAAAACCGGTCGCCTCGCGGCGGCCAGCTCCATCGGCACCGCGCTGGAGTGGTATGACTTCACGGTCTACAACATCATGGCGGCGCTGGTGTTTAACCACGTCTTTTTCCCCAGCTTCGATCCGCTGGTCGGTACTATTCTGGCGTTCTCCACCTATGCGGTCGGCTACATTTCCCGTCCGGTGGGCGGCTTTATCTTTGGTCATCTCGGTGATGTCGCCGGACGTAAAGCGGTACTGATCACCACGCTGGTGATTATGGGCGTCACCACCGCGCTGATGGGCCTGCTGCCGGGCTATGCGGCGTGGGGCATCTGGAGTCCGGTGCTGTTGGTGGCCTTGCGCTTTATTCAGGGCATTGCATTAGGCGGCGAATGGGCCGGCGCGGTATTGCTGTCGATGGAGCATGGCGATGCCGACAAGCGTGGCCGTAACGCCTCGTTTGCGCAGGTAGGTCCATCGTGCGGCACGTTGATTGGCACCGGATTTATTACGCTGGTAACGGTGGCGTTGAGCGGCGAGCAGTTTCAGGAGTGGGGATGGCGCATTCCGTTCCTGCTGAGTCTGCTGCTGGTGATGTTTGGCTTATGGCTGCGTCGTGGCGTAGAAGAGACGCCAACCTTTGTCGCGATGCAGCAGGCGGAGAAAACCACGCATACGCCGCTGAAAGAGGTGTTTGTGCGCTATCCGCGTGAGCTGCTGATCGCTGGCGGTTCACGTATCGGCTCCGACGTGTTGTATGCGCTGGTGGTGGTGTTCACCCTCACCTACGTCACTACCGTGCTGCAGCTGCCGCGTCCGCTGGCGTTAATGGCTACCATGCTCGGCGCGATTGGCAATGCGATTACCGTGCCGATGTTTGGCGCGCTCTCCGACAAGCTCGGCCGTCGCCCGGTCTACATTGCCGGTGCGCTGCTGGCGATCGTCTGGTCGTTTGTGTTCTTTGTGCTGCTGGATAGCTCACAGCCGGTGCTGATTGTGCTGGCGGTGATTGGCGGCTTGCTGATTCATGCGGTGATGTATGGACCGCAGGCGGCGTTTGTAACCGAACAGTTCCCCAGCCACGTACGCTACGCCGGATCGTCACTGGCTTACACGCTGGCGGGCATCATCGGCGGCGGCTTTGCGCCCTTGATCATCACGACCTTGTATAAAGAGATGGGCAGCACGCTGTGGGTATCGCTGTATGTCAGCCTGGCGTTGCTGATCACGCTGTTTGCGCTGTGGAAGGCGAAAGAGACCGCGCATCGCCCGCTTTAATCAAATAGGTGTTTGGCGAGGGATTGCCAGACTTCAGCAGAGGAGAACAACAAGGCGCGGCACGCGCGACCCTATTAGTGCAGTTTTTTCGCCAGGATACGAATGGCTTTCTCGCAGGCGACTTTGGTTTTGCTGTCGGTGGAACGCAAACTCAGGCGATACAACGCGCCAATGAGTTCCTGAACGGTAAGCGCTTCATCAGGACGAAGGATACGTGTCACCACCCTTCCCACCAATGCGCGAATCTCTTCCGTAATATCTGAATCTTCGTCTTTCACTTGCCCTCCGGCTTTACGCTTCGCTTATTTAGGAAGTATCCTCCTCCTAATTAGACAAATTTTAGTCCAGCAGCTTCATGACTAACTTGATGGTCTCTGGTTCATCTTTTACATCCGTGATCTTGCCCACAACGCGCATGCCAAAGGCGATGCAGAGGATCAATCCCGCCGCGGTATCCACATCCAGGTTGGGCGTAACCGAGCCATCTTCCTGGCCCAGTTTGAGCAGCGAGGCGAGGAAGTTTTTATTGCGGATCACCGCTTCACTCACCAGTTGCGAAAGATCGTCATCCAGCACCTGCAGCTCCACCGCGCTGCCCACCACTAAACAGCCGGTGCGACCTTCCACCGCCCGCGCGGAATCGAGGTAAAACTGCAGCAGCTCGCCGAGTTTCTCGCGGCCGCTGGTGAACTGTGCCAGACGCTGGCGCAGATCGGCATTGCGCACCGAAAGATAGCGTTCAAACACCAGCAGAAACAGGCTGCGCTTATCTTTGAAAGCCTTGTAGATGCTGCCCGCCGTCAGCCCCATCGCCTCGCCCAGATCGTTGAGTGAAGCCGCATGAAAACCCTTCTGGCGAAAAACAATCATGGCTTTGTCCAGAGCCTGTTCGATATCGAACTCTCTTGGGCGGCCACGTTCTCTGCTTTTCGTGTCGGTGGGTTGCGTTTTGCTCATAGCGGATGGCATTGGGAAATGCGGGTTTCCAAAAGTTGACGGAAATGTCTTATCGGCGGTTACTATATCGCAACCCACCCTTGCCTGTATAGCCGGGCAAGCATAACGCCTTATAGAGCAAAGAGTTAGCGAGTCGCTTTTTGCTATTAACGGCTTTTTTCTCCACGCTGGCTCACACTATCGCAAATTTATGAGTCAGCTCACAGCTCAAGCAAGCAAAGCGCAAATCCTGTGCCAGGATTAATTCACCCGCTGGCATCAGGCTAGCGAAGGGCAGCACACAGTCACCACGAAATAGGGAGATCGACATGAACGAAGATCGTATTAGCGGCAACTGGAAGCAGTTCAAAGGGAAAGTGAAGGAAAAATGGGGCGACCTGACTGATGATGACATGACCGTGGTTGAAGGAAAACGCGATCAGCTGGTCGGTAAAATCCAGGAACGCTACGGTTATGAAAAAGACCGTGCGGAGAAAGAAGTCAAAGAGTGGGAAGATTCGAATAAGTACCGCTGGTAAGCCCGCGCCGTTATGCCGGACAACCCTTGTCCGGCATGCAGCGATCAGTGCTGCGTTGAGTCATCCGCCGCGACGTTTTTCGCCCTAAAGCTCATCACGTTCTCTTCAGATTGCTCAGCGTTATCGATGCTGCTTTTCACCACGTTTAAAGCCAGTCTGGCGATCCGCACCTCTTCCGCCGTACCACCCGCATGTATCATCTTCTCTAATTGCGCGAGCAGCGTGGTGCGCGAAACCGGCGCATCCTGGTTAAATAATTCCATCACCGCATCACCAATCGCGATGTCGCATAACTGTTTGTCATTACTGTTTTTCATGGGCTCTCTGTAATCGTCGCAACCAACCCTGGCCGGAGGATCCTGACGTGGCTGAGCATACCCACTGAGAAAAAAACGTCAAATACAAAAAAGTGTCGATGCAATCGAAAATGCATCGACATGCAACGCTTGCGGCAGCTGAACATCGCGCCGCAAGCGTTAGCCTGGCTTAACCGCCGACCCGCGCCTGCAGAGCCGCAGGATAACGTTCACCCATCACTTTGATGGTCTCCAGCGCCTGATTGAGCTTTTGCAACTCTGCCGCGGAAAGCGCAATTTCCGCCGCGCCAAGGTTTTCCTCCAAACGATGCAGTTTGGTGGTGCCCGGAATCGGTACAATCCATGGCTCCTGCGCCAACAGCCAGGCGAGCGCGATCTGGGCGGAGGTCACGCCTTTTTCCGCCGCCAGCTGTGCCACCAGCGTCACCAGTTTTTCGTTAGCTGCCAGCGCCTCGGCGGCAAAGCGTGGCACTTTGCTACGGAAATCATCCTCACCGAAGGTCGCTCCCGATTTAATCGCGCCGGTTAAGAAGCCTTTGCCTAACGGGCTGAAAGGCACAAAACCAATGCCCAGCTCTTTTAACAGCGGCAAGATTTCCTGTTCCGGCTCGCGCCACCACATAGAATATTCACTTTGCAGCGCGGTGACCGGCAGCACCGCATGGGCGCGACGAATGGTCTTTGCGCCCGCTTCTGACAGACCAAAGTGTTTAACTTTACCTTCACTAATCAGATCTTTTACCGTGCCGGCCACATCCTCAATCGGCACGTCGGGATCAACACGATGCTGATACAGCAGATCAATCACTTCGGTTTTCAGGCGACGCAAGGAACCTTCAACGGCTTCACGAATATGCTCCGGTCGGCTATTGAGGATCTGCTGCTTATTATCAGCGCCAAAGGTGAAGCCAAATTTGGTGGCGATAACCACCTGGGCGCGATACGGCTGTAATGCTTCGCCGACCACCTCTTCATTCAGGTACGGACCATAGACTTCGGCGGTATCGAAAAATGTTACGCCGCGCTCAACGGCCGCCCGGATAAGCTTGATGGCCTGCTGAGTATCCGTTGCCGGACCGTAGCCATGACTGAGCCCCATGCAGCCGAGGCCAAGCGCTGAAACCTCCAGTGCGGAATTTCCCAGATAACGTTTTTGCATCTCTCTGTTCCTCAGGTTGCGTCGGTGATGATTACACGTCGAGTTTGCGGCCTGTCAGCCACTCCACCATCGCGGGATCGCGGTGCGAGAAGAAGGCGCTGGTCGCGCTATCCAGCGCGGTAATTTGCTGCATTTCTGCCTCGCCGAGTTCAAAGTCCAGCACGTTGATGTTTTCTGCCATGCGATCTTTGCGCACCGATTTCGCCAGCGACACGATGCCGCGTTGGAAGATCCAGCGCAGAACCACCTGACCCACGCTCTTGCCGTATTTTTCGCCAATCTTCGTCAGCAGCGGATGCTGGAATAAACCGTTTCTGCCTTCCGCAAACGGCGCCCAGGCTTCGGGCTGAATATTGCGGCTCTTCATCCACGGCACAGCGTGCAGCTGTTGGTTGAACGGATTGACTTCCACCTGATTGACCGCCGGAACAATCTTGTTGAACGCGATGAGATCCGCCAGACGATCCGGCTGGAAGTTGCTGACGCCAATCGCTTTGATCTTGCCTGCCTGCTGCAACTCTTCCATCGCCCGCCACGCGCCGTGCACATCGCCGTATGGCTGGTGAATCAGATAGAGATCGACATAGTCCATCTGCAGGCGATTGAGTGAGCGCTCAAACTGCGCCCTGGCACCTTCATAGTTGGTATCCTGCAGCCACAATTTGGTGGTGACGAACAGCTCATCGCGCGCGATGCCACTCTGCTTGAGGGCATTGCCGACCTGAGTTTCGTTTTGATAGGAGGCGGCGGTATCGATCAGGCGATAGCCGGTTTCAATGGCGTCGATTACCGCGCGCTCACACTCGGCGGCATCGGTCATCTGAAACACACCAAAGCCCAGCAGAGGCATATCGAGGCCGTTATTGAGTTTTACAGTTTGCATGGCGTTATCCTTTTGAGAGTTTCCAAAAGCATAACGCCACCGCATTGATTTGATTAGACCCGGTAATCAGCTAGGGTTTATTAGTTGTGTTCATCAATCAATAAACCCTGCTGATGAGCTATTTCAGATGCTTCTGCTGCAAAAACTGGCTGACCTGATCGGCAATCTGCACATTATTCAGGTCGGAGAACGGGAAATGGGTGTTGCCTTTAATACCAATTTCCGGCAGGTGAATCACCTGCACATCGCCGCCGTGTTTATTCACCACATCTCGCCACTGGCGCGCCATCGCCAGGCGCACTCGCCAGCTATCCTGCGCCGGCATGGCGCTGGGTTTATCCGGGATGTTGTCGCCGTAGAAGATCAGAATAGGAATTTTGGTCAGCGCCATAAACTTATCCAGCGCCACCGGTTCGCCCTTCAGCGTATCGAACGCGCTGGGCATTGCTGGCGGTAATTCATTTTCTGGAAACACAAAGCCGCTACCCGGCTCAAAGGCGACAATCGCTTTAACCTTGCTGTTTTTCATCGCGGTGTACCAGCCAGGACCGCCGCCCTGCGAATGGGTAAACAGAATGGCGGGACCGCTTTTATCGACCACGGCAGAGAGCGCATCTGAAATCACATTGACGTCAAACGGCCCGGTATTCGGCGTCATCTGGCGGAAGTATTGGTTCAGCGCCTCTTTGTCCTGTGAGAACTGCACGCCTTTGAAGAAGGTGGGCCACACGCCGAGGCGGAACTGATTGAACCACAGCTGCTCATCCGGTTTCGGCGTTAGCGTGTTTGCCACCGTGCTGCGACCGGCGCTACCGCGACGCGGCTGATCGACCAGATAAGTAGCGAATCCGCGTCGCAGAAAGAGGTTCTGGAACCCTTCGCGGCCATCCGGCGTGCTCTCCCAGGTGCGGGAAAACTGCCCGGCGCCGTGCAGCATCACGATGGGATATTGATGCGCATGCGGCGGAATTTGATAAAACACCGCCGCGTGATCGCCATGATAAGTCTGGCCTGCGGCATCCAGCGGCTTTTTGGCATCGAATTGCCCTGGCGCGGTTATCACCGTGCCGCCCGCCGCAAAACTACCTTGTTCCTGAATCACTAAAGGTTGCGCCTGTGCGGCGACGATAAAGCTGGTCGCCAGTACGCAAAGGCTGCAGATTTTAATCAATTTCTTCACGTCCCTTCCCCTCTTAATATTCCGCTTAACGTCATCAATTTAGGGTGCGCTATTTGTGCGGGCCCTGACACATCTGCTGCGTCACGGGCCGTCCTCGCGCCGCTAGCGCGGTGCCTTCGGCTTCCACGTTGTGCCAACGGACCGTTCGCGGATCGGCCGTCCTGGCCGGCCCCGAACTGCCTCACGCATCCATGCGTGAGGCTCCTGGCCCAACGTAAAAGCCTCAGCGCTGCGGATAGCCCTTATGCCGCAGCAGACGCGTCAGTGCCTGTAGCAGATGAGCCCTTTTCAAAACTCGCAATTAAGCTCCGGAGCAGGCCGGGCCCGCTACGATGCAGGCTCAAGCGTTGCCTGTAGCGCTGCTTCAGCGCGATCCGCCGCCTGCGCTTCCCCGTTGGTGCGCAACAGTTCCGCCAGCTGCTGCAACTGGCCGCGCGTGATGCCTACACGCAAGCTGGCGCGCGTATGTGACAGCAGCTGCGCTTCCACGCCCGGCGTGGCGGCCAATGCGCCCACTGTCGCCAGCTCGCGGCTTTGCCAGTCAAGGTTGTCACGGGCAAAAATATCGCCAAACAGGTGGCTTTGCAGGAACTGATTGATCACCGGCGCGAAGTCGAAAAGTGGCCCTTGCACCGGCGCGCCAGAAATTTTGGTTTGGTTATCGGTGCCCAGCTGACGCAGCGCATCGCCCACCGGCACCGGCTGCAGCGGCTCTTTGCCGATTTCATCCTTGATACCGCGCTGCTTGCGCGCTTCCGTGACTTTCATCAGCGCACTCAGCGCGTTGAGACTGCGCGGGAAACCGGTGTAGGCATACAGCTGCACCAAGATTTCTTTGGCTTCGTTTACCGTTAATCCGGCGTCCAGTCCCTGATTAAGTGCGCCATCCAGTTTTTCCATGTTGCTGGTTGCCATAAACGCCGCCATCAGCGGAATGGCTTGTTGACGTGCCGAGAGCGTATCTGACGGATTTGATGACTGATTCATTGCAGGTGTCACTCCTTGTTGGGTTGCAGCATAGGTCGCCAGGTTACCGGCGAACATCATGACGATGCCGACGGTGAGTTGCTTAATCGGCGCGATAGTGTTCATCAGTGACTTTCTCCATCCAGGTTACGCTTTTGCCATCCACCACGCCGGTCACCGCGAGGTGCGTCATCGCACTGTTGGCGCTGGCGCCATGCCAGTGCTTGACGCCCGGCGGGCACGACACCACATCGCCAGCACGAATGATCTGCACCGGTTGCCCTTCCTGCTGGGTTAAGCCCACGCCGGAGGTGACAATCAGCCGCTGACCGGCAGGATGCGAGTGCCAGGCCGAGCGCGCGCCGGGCTCAAAGGTGACATAGGCAGCCGAGGCATTGATGTCGCTATCCGCCACAAACAGCGGATCAACTCGCACCTGACCGGTGAAGTTTTGCGCGGGACCGGTCAGCGCTGATTGGCTGCCGGCCGGTGCAATCTGCACCAAAGGTTCGGCGGCAACCGATGAGAAAGCGAGGGAGAGTAATAGCCCCAGATAAACCGATTTTGCTGTCATGCAGTGCGTCCTATTTTGTTGAACATGGATGCGGCGAGGCATCGATTCTAACGAGGCGCAGATGTCGTCATGCTGACGCGTTACTGACAATGTTGTCAGGTTTCAGCGCGGCGACGGGCGCGGCAGACAGCGGTTTAGGTTCCGGCGTTAAGGCAAAGGTCAGCCCAAACGTGTTAATTCCACTTTCACTGCGCGCGAACACGTCACCGCGATGCATGATGGCCACCGCGCGCACAATCGATAATCCCAGCCCATGATGGGTGTCGCTTTTGGCGCGCGATGCGTCCACGCGGTAAAAGCGTTCAAAAAGGCGATGCAGATGCTCGGGCGCGATGGCATCGCCGTGATTCGCAACCGCCACCCTCGCCTGCGTGGTGGATTCACTCAGCGTGACGGTAATGGTGCTGTGCGGCGCGGCATGACGCGCACTGTTCTCCAGCAGATTCGCCAGCGAGCGATGGAATAAGCGCCGGTCGATGTGCACCTGTGCATCGCCGTCAATCTGCAGTCGCAGCTGCTTTTCGGCGAAACTGGGTTCCACGTATTCAGCGGTTTTAGCGGTCTCGGCGCGCAGCGAAACGCGCGTCAGCTGGGAAGCGTGTTCCCCCGCATGCGCGTGCGACAGAAACAGCATGTCGTTGACGATGGAGGTCATGCGTTCCAGTTCTTCCAGATTGGAGCCGAGTAAATCCTCCAGCTCGGCTGGCGAGCGGCGGCGCGCTAAGCCCAGCTGCGTCTGACCGATCAAATTGGTCAGCGGCGTGCGCAGCTCGTGCGCGACATCCGCATTGAAACTCTCCAGCTGCCGCCACGCGACCGCTTGCCTCTCCAGCACGCCGTTAAATGAGGAGGCCAGCGGCTGCAGCTCATCCGGCAAAGTATCGGTGTTGAGGCGCTGGGCGTGATCGCCCGGCACCAAGTGCTGCGCCTGCTGGCTTAGCGCGCCCACCGGACGCAGGCCAATGCGTGAAATGGCATAACCAAGCAGCGCCACAATAAACACGCCAACCAACGCGATAATCAGTAGCGTGCGCGTGAAGGCATCCAGCGTGCCCATGTAAGGCGTGGAGTCGATGGCCACCACATAGCGCAGCGCGGGCCGCTCGCCGTGCGCGGCAATGGTTTTCACCAGCAGGAACAGCGAGCAGGCCTCATCGGTCGCGCCCGGCACTTTATTGAAGCCTTCCTGCAAGGCATCCCAGCGCACGCCGAGCGGCGGCGCACCGCCAACGCTGAAACGCGCATCGTCACTCAAAATCCAGTACCGCACGCGTTCACCTTCCGCGCTGGTTAAGTCGGTGAACTTGCTGGCCAGCGCCGACCAGCCTTCAGGCGAGCTGCGCGCGCTGATCCACGGACTCATCAGCGATGCACGAAACTGCAGCTCGTTGTGCATCTGCTTTTGCAGCGAATCATGCAGCGAACTGCGCAGCAGCAGGCCAATCGTCGAGACAATCAGTACCATGCTGACAACAAACATCAGCGCCAGCCGCGCCGAGATCGAACCTTTAAACATGCTGATCCTCCCGCACTTCCAGCACGTAGCCCATGCCGCGCACGGTATGCAGCAGTTTGACCGCGAAAGGCGCGTCGATTTTGCCGCGTAAGCGTTTAATCGCCACTTCCACCACGTTGGCGTCGCTGTCGAAATTCATGTCCCACACCTGTTCAGCGATCATCATCTTCGACAGAATTTCGCCCTGATGCCGCGCCAGCAAACTGAGCAGCGCGAACTCTTTGGCGGTCAGCTCCAGCCGATTGCCTTGGCGGAATACCCGGCGCGCCAGCAGATCGAGATGCAGATCGTGGATTTGCAGTTGGGTGATGTCGGCACCGTCGGTGGCGCGACGCCGCACCAGCGCCTGGATGCGCGCCACCAGCTCAATCAGCGAAAAAGGCTTGGGCAAGTAATCATCCGCACCGAGCCGCAGTCCTTTTACCCGCTCATCCACCGAACCGCGCGCCGACAGCATCAGCACCGGCGTTTGTTTGCTGCTGCGAATCCCTTCCAGCACGCGATAACCGTCAATGCCCGGCAACATCACGTCGAGGATCACCGCGTCGTAATCAAACTCGAGTGCAAAGTGCAGCCCTTCCGCGCCGTCGGCTGAGACATCCACGGTAAACCCCGATTCACCCAGCGCGCGACTCAGGTAAGTGGAGGTTTTCTCTTCGTCTTCAACCAACAATAAGCGCATAGCTGGGGATTCCTTTATTTACAACGTTGAACGTTATGTTGCGCGCCGCTCACCAACAGCAAGCTGACACTTTGCTGACAGCGCTGTCAGCTTACGCGCAGGTGTAACTGACAAGGTTGTTATGTTCTGGTCATGATGCTGTCAGCCCGTGCGCCTTAAGCTCTCCCGACAATATCCATTACGCGCGCCCCTTTCAGGCCGCGACATTTCTCCGGGAGCAAAGATGAAACTCACTGCTATTCCTGCCCTGCTGTTCACCGCAATCTCCGTCAGCGCGCAGGCCGCTGATTACCGCCAAAACCCTTTCACGCTGGTTTATGACGGCGCGATTACGCAAAACGTGGCGGGCAAGGTCAACATCCATCCCGTGAAGTATGATCTGCACGGCCTGCAAATCGCCGCCAACGTTTACACGCCCGCCCATTACGACCCGGCAAAAAAATATCCCGCCATCGTTATCGCCCATCCTAACGGCGGCGTGAAGGAGCAAGTGGCTGGTTTGTACGCACAGCGACTGGCCGAACACGGTTACATCACCATCACCGCCGATGCCGCTTATCAGGGCGCCAGCGGTGGCATGCCACGCAGCGTGGATATCCCGGCTAACCGCATCGAAGATATCCACGGCATGGCCGATTACCTCAGCCGCTATCCCGGCGTTGATGCTGAGCGCATCGGTCTGCTCGGCATCTGCGGCGGCGGCGGTTACTCGCTGAAAGCGGCCCAGACGGATAAGCGGTTTAAAGCGCTGGCAACCCTGAGCATGTTCGATTCCGGGCGCGTGCGCCGCAACGGCTATCAGGATTCACAGATCGCCACCATTCAGGATCGTTTGCGTGCCGCCACCGAGGCGCGCAGCAAAGAAGCCGCGGGCGGTGAAGTCAGCTACTCCGGCGACGCCAATCTGACCGATGAGCAGATCGCCAAACTGCCGTTCGATCTTTATCGCCAGGGTTACGCCTATTACTGGAAAACCCACGCCCATCCGAACTCAACCTTCCGCTACACCACCAGCAGCCTGCTGGAGTTGATGCGCTTTGATGCGCAAAGCAACATGGAGCTGATCAACCAGCCGCTGCTGATGATGGCGGGCAGCAAAGCCGATTCGCTCTACATGACGCAAAGCGCTTTTAGCAAAGCCAGCGGAACCGCCAACAAAACGCTCTATCTCATCGCAGGCGCAACCCATATCGAAACCTACTGGGTGCCGCGTTATGTCGATGAAGCGATGAGCCAACTCGATCCGTTCTTCGACCAGAACATTTAAGCTTGCGACTTTGCCTTGGCGGCGGTGATCGCCATCACCGCGCTCACCACGGTAAACAGCGCGATAATCCAGCCCATGGTCCACGGCGTGCCGTCGCTTAACAGCGCCAGCAATAACGACGAGATGATGCCGCTGCCGTATTGCAGCGAGCCAATCAGCGCCGAGGCGGAACCCGCCATATTCGGCACCGCATCCATCGCCGCCGCCGTCGAGGTGGCCGCGATGATGCCGTTCATCGAGAAGAACACGAACACCGAGAGGATGATCATCACGATGCCGCCGAGCTGCAATTTGGTGCAGAGCGCGAGGATCAGCGCCGCCACGGTGGCGGTTAGCACCGCAAACTTCAGCAGCGACTCAAGCGGATAGCAATGCACTAAACGTCGGTTCACCATGCTCACCGCCATTAAACCCACCACGTTGACCGCAAACAGCCAGCCATAATGCTGCGCATCGATGCCGAAGTAAGTGATGTAGACAAAAGGCGAGCCGGTAATAAAGGCATACGCCGCAACGTAATAGGCCGCGACGCACAGGGTAAAACGCATGAAATGGCGATTTTTCAGCAGCGCGAAATAGTTGCGAAACGCGCCAGGCAGCGAGGCTTTCACCCGTTTCTCCGGCGGCAACGTTTCCGGCAACCAGCAGATCAGAACCAGCATTACGCCGCCGATAGCCGCCAGCAGCCAGAAGATGGTATGCCAGGATGTCACGCGGATCATCTGTCCGCCCAACAGCGGCCCGGCAATCGGCGCAATCGCCATAACCACAATCAGCGTCGAGAGCATCTGCGCGGCACGCGTGCGAGCAAACAGATCGCGAATCATGGCGCGCGCCAGCATCGGTCCGGTACAAGCGCCCAGCGCCTGGAATACGCGCCAGAACACGATGTGGGTAATGTCAGTGGAGAGCGCACAACCCGCTGAGCCGATGACAAACAGCGTCAGCCCAACAAACAGCGGCGCTTTACGGCCAAAGTGATCGCTCAGCGGCCCCCAAATCAGCTGGGCAATACAGAAGCCGATGAGAAATCCAGTGATGGTGAGTTCTGCATCGCCGTGCAGCTCGCGCGCCATGATCGGCATGGCGGGCAGATAGATATCCGTGGATAACGAGGTGATCGCCATCAACGCACTCAGAATGAGAATAAACGGCAAACCGCTCGACTTGACGGTAAAGGATTGCGGGCGCGTTGAAGCGTGATCCATGTTGAATTCCAGAGAGCTCGAATTCATCCATGTTAGCGGAAGGGATTGTGAAGATAATGGCCTGAAATAGCATTACGCCTATGAGGAAAATTCATTAATAGGCGCATTGGCTCGACATGACTTACTGCGCAATATGCACGCGTTTTTTTATATCTTTCAGAAACAGCGTGATGGTAAACGTCATCATCACCAACATTGACCATGCGCCCCACTTGCCGACATGCACCGTCGCCCACGCGCCAAGCTGATTGGGATATTGCCAGACGCCAAAAAAGGTACCCAGATTCTCTGCCAGCCAGATAAAGAAACCGATCAGGATAAACGCCACCAGCAGCGGCATACGGAATGGACGATCGTAGGGCGTAAATATCACTTCCGAGCGTGCATATAAGCCCAACGCCACCGCTGCGATATACCAGCGGTAATCACCGATATAGTGATGGGTAAAGAAATTCGCGTAGAGCGCTAGCGAGAGCAGCACGGCATGAAGAATCGGTGGATGATGGCGGATTTTAAGATCCATCAGACGCCAGCACTGAATAATGTAGCTCCCCACCGCCGCATACATAAATCCGCTAAAGAGCGGCACACCACCGATTTTACTCCACCCCGCCTCGGGGTAATGCCATGAACCAATGGCTGAAGAGGTTTTGAATAACTCTAAACCAAAGCCGAGCAGATGAAACAGGGTGATGGATTTCAGTTCATCCCAGCTTTCCAGTTTGGTGATAACCATTATTAGCTGGATTGACACGGCGATCATCAGCAGCAGGTCGTAACGCGCAATGCCAAACATGCCGCCACGCGGCACACAAAATATCGCGAGGAAAAACAGGCCAGCAAATAAGCAGGCTCGCGCCTCTTTGATGCCGAACCAGAGAAATTCGATGCCAAACCGCCGAATTCCGGTTAAGTCCATAGCGGGAGGATGGATGAGAAACTGGTCGAGGCGATTATGCATAACGGATTTCCTGCGCAGTGAAACATCCTTTTTTATCAGCATAATCATAAAGTCAGGCAGCGTCGCGTAAATGCTTATTCGTCGGTAAGCGCGGTCGCCATGAATGGCGCCCCTACGCTTTAACCAGGTGCGCATTTATGCGCACCTGGTTAAAGCGTGTTACTCACCCAACCTCAACGTCCGTTGCGGATGCGACGCCGGCAGCTTGCTCTCCTTGCCAAAAATCTTCTCGCGCAGCGTGCCTGATTTATACGCCGTTTGCGCCAGGCCGCGTTTTTGCAGCACCGGCACCACGTGTTCGACCCACTCATCCCACCAGCCGAGCGTGGTGACCGGCACCACATTAAAACCATCAACGCCGGCATCGGCAAAATGCTGCACCCGATCGGCGATCTGCTCTGGCGTACCGGCGAAGCGGCCCGGCAGCAGCGCGTGCTGGATCAGGTATTCGCGCCACGTCAGCACGCGGCCTTGCCCATAATCGGCATCGACCGCGATACGGAATTTCGAGCGCATGTGCTGGCTGAACTCCTCGCGGCGGCTCAGTTCGGTCAGTGGCGTATCGGGATCGATATTCGCCAGATCGATGCCCGAACCGCCGCTGTAAAAGCCCTGCAATGCATTGATATCAATATTGTCGAACAGATATTGCTGCTTGCGCTTCGCCTCCTCTTCGGTCGATCCAATCACGGTGGAAAGCATCACCAGCTTCTTCAAATCCTCCGCCTGGCGACCGTAATCGACCACATCCTGATTGAGGATGGCGATATCTTTGCGCGCGGTGTCTGGCGTTTGCGATGGCAGGAACGTCACTTCGGCGTTGCGCGCGGCAAAGCGGCGTCCGGCGTCGGAATTGCCGGCCTGGAAGAATACCGGGCTGCGCTGCGGCGACGGCTCAACAATGTGCGGCCCTTCCACCCGATAGCGCTTACCGACGTGATTAATCTTGTGGATCTTGTCGGCATCGAAAAAGCGGTTGGTGGCGGGGTCGTGCAGCACTGCGCCCTCTTCCCACGACAGTTCCCACAGCTTATACGCCACATCGAGATACTCCTGCGCCCATTCGTAGCGCTCGTCGTGCGGCACAATGTCCTGATAACCGTAGTTACGGAAGCCGTTGGAGAGATACGAAGTGACGATATTCCAGCCAATGCGACCGCGGGTAAATTCATCCAGCGAGGAGATTTGGCGCGCAAACGAGAACGGATGGGTCTGAATCACGTTGCTGGTCACCACCAGACCGAGATTTTCAGTCGCTAAACCCAGCGCCGAAAGAATGGTGATCGGATCCGGCTCGGGGAACTGGGTGCCGGCACGCATGGTGGTTTTGCCGTCGCCATATTCGATGTCATACACGCCCACCACATCGGCGATGAACAAGGTATCAAACAGCCCTTTCTCCAGGGTTTTCACCGTCTGCACATAGGCATCAAGCTGGTTGTAGTTGTACTGCACCTGACCTTCCGGCGTGCGCCAGTAACCGTGGCTGTGATGGTTCGGCGTGAGATGCAAAAATCCGTTATAAATCAGTTCGCGTGACATGTTCGCTCCAGTAGCAAAGTTAAGCGGTTTCCAGCGCGGCCAGGCGTGGCAGCGAGGCAAGTAATGTCTGGGTATAGGGATGGCGCGGGCGGTAGAACACCTCATCGGCGGCGCCCTGCTCGACCGCCTGGCCGTTCTGCATCACCAGCACGCGATCGCTCATGTGATGGATCACGCCGAGATCGTGCGAGATAAACAGATAACTGACGCCGAGCTGTGCCTGCAGATCGCTGAGCAGATCGAGAATCTGCGCCTGAATGGTGACGTCCAGCGCCGAGACCGCTTCGTCGAGCACAATCACTTTGGGATGGGTCGCAATCGCGCGGGCAATCGCCACACGCTGACGCTGGCCGCCCGACATGCGCGCCGGCCATTGGCTGAGATGCTCCGCCCCGAGCCCAACCGATTGCAGCAGGCTAATCGCCCGCTCGCGTGGCGTTTGCGTCGGCGCATGCCGATCGAGCGCAATCGCATCCAATAGGATGTCGGCCACGCGCCAGCGCGGGTCGAACGAGGAGAGCGGATCCTGGTACACCACGGCGATCTGGCGGCGAATGGCGCGCTGATCGGCGGCGGACGCATGGCTCCACGGCTGACCAGCAAACAGCACCTCGCCGCTGTCCGGTGATTCCAGCGCTAGCGCGATGCGCGACAAGGTGGTTTTGCCCGAACCCGACTCGCCGACAATCCCCAGCGTCTCGCCGCGCTTCAGGGTAAAGGAAACGTCATCGACGGCGCGGTGCCCGCGAAAACGCTTCACGATATGACGCGCTTCCAGCAGCACTTCCGCTGAGGGCGTTACGGATGGGATTGGCACGCTGGGCGCGCTGCCGGAAAGGCGCTGCCCTTTGGTGTGTTCGCTGGGAATCGCGTTTATCAAACCTTGGGTATACGCATGCTGCGGCTGTTGCAGCACCTGCTGCGCCGTGCCCGCCTCTACAATCGATCCGCCCTGCATCACCAGAATCTGATCGGCGATTTTCGCCACCACCGCCAGATCGTGGCTAATCAAAATCACGCTGGTGCCGCGATCCAGCATCTGCCGCAGCACTTCCAGCACCTGCGCCTGCACTGTGACATCCAGCGCGGTGGTGGGCTCATCAGCGATCAGTACATCCGGATGCAGCGCAATCGCCGAAGCGATCAATGCGCGCTGGCGCAAGCCGCCCGACAGCTCTCCCGGCCGTTGGCTGGCGCGATAAGCCGCCTGCGGCACGCCGACCTCTTCCAGCAAGGCCTGCACTTTCTGCTGGCGGCTGGCGGCGTTGCCCCAACCATGCAGCGCCAGCGCTTCGGCGATCTCTTTGCCCACCGGGCGCAGCGGATCCAGCGACACCAGCGCGTCCTGCAAAATGAATCCCACTTTGCTGCCGCGTACCTTGCGCCACCAGCTATCGCTACGCTGCTGCAGCGTCTCATCGTGCAGGCTCAGCGTGTCAGCCTGCACGTGTAATCCGTCACCGGCTAATCCCACCAGCGAACGGGCGGTGACGCTTTTTCCCGAGCCCGATTCACCCACCAGCGCCAGACATTGCCCGCGTTGCAGCGCGAAGCTGACGTTCTTCACAATATGGCGCGGTTGCCCGCTTTCGCTGCTGGCCCAGATATTCAGGCCGCGCACATCAATCACATTGTTGCTCATTAGCGCTTCTCTCCTTCCGCTCGCTGCTGGATGTAGCGGCCAATCTGCGTAAACGACAGCGCCACCAGCACAATGGCAATGCCCGGCAGCACTTCCAGCCACCAGGCGACGGTGACGTTAATTTTTCCGGCTTCGAGCAGCGCGCCCCACTCCGGCGACGGCGGCACCACGCCTAATCCGAGAAACGACAGACCGGATGCCCACACCACCGATTGCCCGATGCCTAACGCCACCAGCGAGAACAGCGGCAGGAACACGTTGGGCGCAATGTGCTGGGTAAACAGCCGCGGCCACGGATGTCCGAGCGCACGCGCCGCTTCGACATAACCGGATTGTTTGACCTGCAATGCCTGGGCACGCACCAATCGCGCATAGCCGGGCGCGGTGCCAATGCCGACCGAGATCAGCAAACTGCTGGCGGAGGGACCCAGCAGCGCGACAAACAGCAGCGCCAGCAGCAAGGTGGGAAACGCCAGCAGGATTTCCAGCAGACGATTAACCGGCTCCGCCAGCCAGCGCGGTCCCAGCGCGGCACTAAAGCCAAGCACCACCGCACCCAACAGTGCGATCACCATCGCGCCGATGCCAATCAGCAACGACTGACGCGTGCCCCAGATAATGCGGCTATAGAGATCGCGGCCGATGTCATCGGTGCCGAGCCAGTTAGCCCACGAAGGCGCTTGCAGCGCGCGATAGAGATCGGTGCTGAAGGGATCGTGCGTCGCCAGCACGCCAGGCGCGATGGCCGCGACAATAAAGAACAGCGCCACAATGGCGGAAAGCAGCACCGAAAGCGGCAGCTGCCAGCTGACGCGCGCGGTGCGCGGCCCGGCGTAATCCGTGAGATGAGTTGTCATGCGCGACCTCGCAGGCGGGGATCGACGATCAGGTAAATCAGGTCAACCACCAGGTTAATGACGATGTAAAGGAAACTGATGAGAATCACGATGCCGGAGACCAGCGCAAAATCCTTGTTGCTCACCGCATTGACCAGCACGTTGCCGAGGCCCGGGCGGGCAAACACCGCTTCCACCAGCACCGCGCCAGAGAGCAAATTGCCAATCGCCCAGCCGCTGAGCGTGATGGCCGGAATCAGCGCGTGGCGTAACACATGGCGCAGCCGCACGCCCGCCAGACTCATGCCGCGCGCCCGCGCCGACAGCACAAACGGCTGCTGCATGCTGCGTTCAAATTCGCCGCGAATGGCGTGACCAATAAACCCCGCCAGCGGAATCGCCAGCGTGATGGCGGGCAGCACGGTGCCGAGCAGGCTGGTGCCGCCGACCACCGGGAACCAGCGCAGGCCGATGGCGAAAACGATCAGCAGCAGAATGCCAATCCAGTACTGCGGCAATCCGGCCATGATGGTTTCCACTGCCGAACCGAATGCCGCCAGCCGACGATTACGTCCGGCGGTGAGCAGCGTCCACGGAATGGCGATAATCCACGCCAGCAGCAGCGCGGCAATCGCCAGAGTAAAGGTCGGCAGCAGCTGCTCGGCGATGATGTGCACCACCGGACGCTGTAACTCAAAGGAGAAACCAAAATCGGCGTGCAGCAACCGCCAGAAATAGTGCAGATACTGCTCGACAATCGGTTTATCGAAACCGTACTGCGCGTTGATCGATGCCAGCTCCGCCGGCGTGCGTTCAATCACCTGCCCGGAAGTGATATTCAGCAGGATGGTGGCGCGATCGCCCGGTAGCACCGACAGCACTAAAAATGTCACGGTGATGGTGCCCCACAGCACGAACAGCGCTGAGGCGATGCGCAGTGAAATCCGCCGCAGCAGTGACGCCGTGCGGCTGCGTGGTGCGGCAACGCTGACCACATCGGCGGCGCTGTTTTGCGGCGACGATGACGTTAATTCACTCATGGCTGCTCCTGCACGAAGTAAGCATCGTTAAAGTTCAGCAATCCGTTGCCCTGATCCTGCCAAAGCCCGCGAATGTTGTTGGCGATGGCCACGTTGTAGGTGAAGTTGTAGCCGCCGATGGCAATCGCCTGATCGTCAAACCACTTTTGCAGCAGGTTGAATTTTTGCTGACGCCGTTGCGCATCGGGATCGCGCTGTGCATCAAGGATTTGCGCTTCCACTTTGGGATTATTGAAAAAGCTGGTGTTATTGCCGTTGAATGCGCCGTTGAGCGCATGGTTGTAGACGATGTCGAGGATGTTGGGCGACGGCCAAACCCAGTAACCAAAGCTGATCTCTTTATCCGCCGGACGCGAACGTGCACCGGCAAAGCCTTCGGTTTGCGTCAGCGGGATCAGATCCAGCTTGATGCCGACGCGTTTGACCTGATCCTGCACCGCCTGCAGCATCAGCGCGCCTTCCTGGTCGATAATCGCCTGAATAAACGGCAAGCGCGCATCCAGCGTTTTGCCGTCTTTGGTGCGATAGCCAGCGGCATCGCGTCCGCTCCAGCCGGCGTCATCCAGCAGCTGGTTGGCTTTGGCAATATTGAGTGAATAGCGATCGTCAACATTGAGATAGAGCGGCGTGCTTTTACTCAGCGAACCGTTGCCCTCATACGGCACCGCGCCTTTGAACACGGTTTTGACGATCTGCTTGCGGTCCAGTGCGTAAGCAAACGCCTGGCGCACCCGCTGATCGGTAAACGGACCGCGCTGCACATTAAAGGAGAACGCCTGCGGCCGTCCGGTGGCGACATAAGAGAGCGTTTGATAGTGACGCTGCAGCGCCTGCCACTGCGCGGACGGCGGCTGATAAATGACGTCCGCGCCGCCACTCACCAGCGCACCCCAGCGCGTGGTGGCATCCGGCACGAACTTCCACTCCAGATGCTTGATATACGCCGGGCCGTTGTGGTGCGCGTTTGGCGGTGCCCAGCGATAGTCGTCATTGCGCACAAAACTGATGCCATCGCCGCGCACCCAGCGCGCCACTTTCCACGGTCCGGTGCCGACCGGTCGTAAGCACTTCTGCTCGCTGCTGTTATGCGCCAGCGAATCGGGTGATTGAAATCCGTAATGACCGTTTGCCAGCACGTTATAGATTTCAGGATTCGGCTCAGATAAATGCAGCGCCACGGTATAATCATCGACCTTGGTAAAACCGGTCATATAAGTAAAACCGTGCCAGCCAATGCCTTTTTGCCACGCCGGATAATTCGCAATAACCGCATCGGCATTAAACAGATCGCCATCGGTAAATTTAACGTCGTGGCGCAAATGAAAAGTAATGGTTTTACGATCGGCGGATTCACTCCAGCTGGCAGCCAGCCACGGACGAATCTGTCCGTTGTCATAACTCACCAGATAATCAAAAACCTGACGCGATAAATAAGCTTGCTGCACCCAGCCGCCCCACAAGCAAGGCGGCTCCTGCTCATGCAGATAAACCAGCGTGCCGTCGCTATAACGGGGCGGCGCGGTCTGCGCGCTGACGCTTAAGGGCAACGCACCACTTATCGTCGCCAATATTGGTATGAATAAGCGCTGAAGAGGCTGATATTTCATTTCTCACTATTTTCCCGGTCAAAAGCTAATAACAGATTTCGCGTGGATCTATTCCGCTTGAAATTATATTTTCTGGAAATTAATGGGTAATTTTCGGAGTCGCGTTTGAATAGAGCACAGATATAAAACGCGGCAAATAACAATAGTGGCAGTCAATATGCAGAAATGAATTATTTGTTCCATATAGTGAAATAAGCTGAGATTAGTTATTTGGCGAAATAGCTTGCGCAGAAAAAGCATTAAATCGCGCCCGATGGCGATGACATAGTAATGAAAATTTCTATGCTGGAGAGAAGCGTCATGTCGCACATCGAATCAGGTTGGGGAGCTGGCCCGTCATCCCGTTATGAACAGCTGGCGGAGCGTTTCCGTCCTGTGTTCAAGAACATACGCGCGGGCGCGATTGAGCGAGAGCTGCAGCGTCAACTGCCGCTGGAGCAAATTGCGTGGCTGAAACAGAGCGGCTTCACCGCACTGCGCGTGCCGGAGAGCCATGGCGGCCTGGGCGCGACGCTGCCTGAGCTGTTCGCGCTGCTGATTGAGCTTGGCGAGGCGGATTCCAATCTGGTGCAATCGATTCGCGGTCATCTCGGCTTTGTGGAAAACGTACTGAACAGCGGCAGCAGCGCGTTTCGGGATAAGTGGCTGACACGCCTTGGACGCGGTGAAATCGTTGGACCGGCGTGGAGCGAAACCGGCGATGCGCGTCAGTCTGAATTCTCCACGCGCATTGCGCGCAGCGGCGAATCCTGGCGGCTTAATGGCCGCAAGTTTTACACCACCGGATCGCTCTATTCTGACTGGATTGATATCGGCATCACCGATGAAAACGGCAAAGGCGTATCGGTGACGGTTTCCCGCACCGCAGAAGGCGTGAAGGTGCTCGACGACTGGAACGGCTTCGGCCAAACCCTGACCGCCAGCGGCACGGCGATTTTTGCCAACGTGGCGATCGCCGCCGATGACATCAACGAAGAGATTCATTTCAGGTATTCACCGGCGTTTTATCAGCTGATACATCTGGCGACGCTGGCCGGCATTGGCCGCGCGCAGAGCGGCGAAGTGGCGCAGCAGGTGGCGTCGCGCACCCGCACTTACAGCAATGGCAATGCGCCGCGTGCCGCGCAGGATGCGCAGATTTTGCAGGTGGTTGGACGCCTGCGCGGCGCAGCCTACAGCAGCGGCGCGATTGTGCTGCACGCCGCCAGCGCGGTGCAGCGAGCGTATGACGCGCACTTCAGCGGCGATCAGGAGGTGGAGAACCATGCGGTGGCGATCGCCGAGTTGGAAGTGTCGCAGTCGCTGAATGTGGTGAGCGATCTGCTGCTTAACGCCAGCTCGACGCTGTTTGATGCGCTGGGCGCGTCGGCCACGCTGAAGCCGTTGGCGCTGGATCGCTTCTGGCGCAACGTGCGCACCCTTTCTTCGCACAATCCACGCATTTACAAGGATCGCATCGTCGGTGATTTCGCGGTCAACGGCACCTTGCCGCCCGAGCAGTGGCGCATCGGCGTAGCGGATAAATCATCCGTGTAATCGATATGGATCATTGCACCATCCCGTAGCGGCGCAATTTATTGCGCAATAAATTGCGCCGCTACGGATTGTGCATGCTATTGCCGCCATGAGACACTCTGGCCTATTCCGTCATAATGTCCATTTCACGCCATGAAAACCTTTCTGATTATTGTGCCCGACGGCGGCATGCTGTTTGAAGCGGCGGGTATCGCCGATATCCTGATGCGCGCCAATCAGCATCTGCCGGTTGGCGTCGATCAGCAACGCTATCGCGTCAGCCTCGCCACCACCCAATCGCATCAGGTGATCCACGGCCAATCTGGCCTCAATCTGTTAGCCGACCTCAAACTGGCCGATCTCGATCCGCGCAGCGCGTGGGACACCATCATGATCACCGGACGCGGCGACAGCGCGGAAGAAGGCAATATGGTGGTCGATTTCATCAAGCTGGCGGCTCCGCAGGCGCGCCGCGTGGTGTCGGTGTGTGGCGGCGCGATGCTGCTGGCGGAATCCGGTTTGCTGGCGGGCCGCCGCGCCACCACGCACTGGCGCTTGCTCGATACCTTGCAATCGCGCCATCCCGAGATTCAGGTGGAAGGCGGCCCGCTGTTTATTCAGGACGGACCGATCTGGACCTCCGGCGGCGTCAGCTCGGGCTTTGACCTGACACTGGCGCTGGTGGAAGAGGATTTCGGCTTTAGCGTGGCGCGTGATATCGCGCAGGATATGGTGATGTATCTGCGCCGTCCGGGCGGACAGATGCAGTTCAGCCGTTTTCATCTGCAAACGCCGAGCGGCATCGGCCCGATTGGTGAGCTGCAGCGCTGGATCCGCGCCAACCTCGCCGACGATCTGTCGGTGGAGAAACTGGCGGAGCGCGTCGCCATGAGCCCGCGCAACTTTACCCGCGTGTTCACCCGTGAAACCGGCGCACCGCCCGCGCGCTATGTGGCCGAAGCGCGCCTCGCCGCCGCGCGTGAACAGCTGGAACAAAGCAACGACACGCTGGAGCGCATCGCGCAACATACCGGCTTTGGCAGCAGCATCAATCTGCGCCGCAGCTTTGAGCGCCAGCTGCATCTCACGCCGGGCGAATATCGCCAGCGCTTCCACTGCCGGAAATTGGCGTAAAGTGATCCTTTTTTGGCGTTTACGCCATCACACCATCGGCTTAGAGTGACTCCAGCATCTTCGGAAAAGGAGTCAATCATGACTAAGATCGGCATTAACGGCTTTGGCCGTATCGGACGTAACGTTTTTCGTGCAGCGCTGGGCAGCGATGATATTGAAATCGTCGCCATCAACGACCTCACCGACAGTAAAACCCTCGCGCATCTGTTGAAACATGATTCCCTGCTCGGCAGGTTACCGGCGGAAGTGGAAGCCGGCGAAGGCAAATTACGCATTGATGGTAAAGCGGTGCGGGTGTTTAGCGAACGCGATCCGGCGAATATTCGCTGGCGCGACGTTGGTGTGGATATCGTGATTGAAGCCACCGGCTTCTTCACCGAACGCGACAAAGCCGCTGTGCACATCACCAGCGGCGGCGCTAAGCGCGTGATTATCTCCGCGCCGGGCAAGAACGATGACCTGACGATTGTGCTGGGCGTGAACGATCAACGTTACGATCCGCAGCAGCACTTTGTGGTGAGTAACGGCAGCTGCACCACCAACGGCTTAGCGCCAGCGGCGGCGGTGCTGCATCAGGCGTTTGGAATTGAGCACGGTTTAATGAACACCACGCATGCTTATACCAACAGCCAGGTGCTGCACGATCAGCCGGAGAAAGATCTGCGCGGTGCGCGGGCGGCGGCGCTGTCGATTGTGCCTTACTCAAGTGGTGCGGCGAAGGCGTTAGGTCGGGTGATTCCGGAGCTGGATGGTCGATTGACCGGCTATTCCCTGCGCGTGCCGGTGCCGGTGGTTTCGATTGTGGATTTGACCGTGACGCTGAAACGCGACGTGACCGCAGAAGAGGTGAATGACGCGTTTAAAGCCGCGGCGGCAGAAGGTCCGCTGAAGGGGATTCTCGGATACAGCGACGAGCCGCTGGTATCGAGCGATTATCAGGGCGATGCCCGTTCATCGATTATTGATGGGCTTTCGACGCTGGTGATTGGCGGCAATCTGGTGAAGATCCTTGCCTGGTACGATAACGAATGGGGCTTTTCCAACCGCCTGGTGGATTTAGCGCGGTTGATGGCAAAACGCGGATTGTAATGTAGGGTCGCCATTAATGGCGACCTTTTCACCCATCACTCCGTTAATTCAACCCCATCGCATCCTTCAGGGTAAAGAACAGATCGGTCTGATCGGTCAAGCCCACCACGTTGGCCGCATGCGGGCCGTACGCCGCAATACGCACCTGCGTGCCGGTGTGTTCCTGCGAATCCTCTTCTGAATTGCCGTAGCTGATGGTCATCACCGCGCCATCTTTGGTATTCACCGCCTGCGTCAGACCGGGCGCTTTGGTGCCATTTTCCACGATCTGGCTGCTGTGCGCGTGATCGGCGGTCACCACCACCAGCGTGTCGCCATGCTCGCGCGCAAAGGCCAGCGCCTGCTGCACCGCTTCATCCAGATCGACGGTTTCACCAATCTGACCGCATGGATTAGCCGCATGATCCTGCTTATCAATCGACGCGCCTTCCACCTGCAGGAAGAAGCCTTTCTCATTGGTGCTCAACAGATCGATGGCTTTTTTGGTCATCTGCGCCAGCGTCGGTACCGAAGCCGGACGCTCTTTATTCACTTCACAGGTCACCACCGGCTTATCAATATTGCCGTGATAGCTGGCTTTCGGTCCCTGCCAACGCACCGGCATATTGCCGTCGGCGAACAGACCGAGCACCGGCTTGCTCTGATCGGCCTGTTGAATCGCGTTCATGCCATCGAGATTATCAATCCACTGATAACCTAAAGCCTGTGCCTGTTCGCGCAGGGTTTTGCCCTGATACTCACCAGCTTTGGCGGTTTCGCCGAAGGATTTCGCGCCGCCGCCCAGCGTGACGTCCGCGCGGGTTTTCAGCATCTGCTCGGTAATCGATCCTTTACCGCCCTGCTCCAGCGCGTTAGCCGGACACAATTCGCTGGTTTTCTCCGGGCCGTAGCATTTGCGCGAAGTGACGTGGGCAATCAACGCTGCTGGCGTGGCATCCTGCAGCTCGGCAGTGGAGACGTTGCCGGTGGCTTTACCGGCGGCTTTCGCCAGCTCAAGAATCGTTACCTGATCTTTGCCGTTCACGTCGACGCCAATCGCGCCGTTATAGGATTTGGTGCCGGTGGCCCACGCAGTGGCCGACGCGGCGGAATCCGTCACGTAATTCGGCTTGTGAGTTTTCTTATCCAGGGAATAGTGCGTGTATTGACCGGTGAGCGGCAGCGCATCAAGGCCGGGGAAGAAACCGCCCGCACCCCGCGCCTGATTACGCGCGGCGGTGATTTCCGAATCTCCCATGCCATCACCAATCAGCAGAATCACGTTTTTCGCGGTGCTATTGCTTAATGACGCTTTCAGCGCTTCGGTCTGATCGCCGGTGAGACGACGCGCGCCGCCGTGCTCGGTGACATCGCCGGTGGCGGCGCGGGAATAGTGTGCATCGTCTGCCACTGCTGATGTCGCGATCAGAGAAGCCAGCAGCGTAACCGTAAAGAGAGGTATCTGTTTCATTTATAAGCATCCTTTTCCGTAGATATAACCAAATATTTCCGCGGACAAGTCTGCGACAGTGCGGTGACATTTTTGTGACAGATAGGGAATGATTTGATGACAGAATCGCCATGATGAGCAGGCTAACGGCAATACGCTCAGAGCTTAAGCGAATAGAACAAAAGGAGAAAATAGCACTTGACCCTTTTCAGCGATCTCCCTATAGTAGCGCCCCGTTGACCCAGCGCGGTTGACAAAAAAATGTGGTGAGGTGTCCGAGTGGCTGAAGGAGCACGCCTGGAAAGTGTGTATACGGCAACGTATCGGGGGTTCGAATCCCCCTCTCACCGCCAAATTTAGAGCCCAAGCTATTAATTAGCTTGGGCTTTTTCAATTTATAAGGTTTTCAGCATGCCATCTGGTATGCCATGGCACACTGGCTTGGATGCGATGAAATCGCGTTGCGTTAGACAAGTTCGGAATCGATACAGTGTATTGGCGGCATGACTTCCCATATCTTCTGATCAGGAGTTTGGTAGAGTTCACACCATGCTGCTATCTCTCTTGACTACTCTTCATCAACTGCACCCCTGTTATTTCCGCTACTGTAGCGAGAATAGCTACCTGATTTGGCATGTTCGCTAAAATTCTATTAGCCAAACTTATTCGCTTCGCTCCGTCTATGAGGATGAGGCGAGTGCTTCCGGATAGTGTCTGATCAAAACATCATTGAGCCTGTCGGTGATTGCCTCCTGTTTGAAAGTTATGTGTGCTGAACCTTTCTGAAAACATCGAATACTGAAGTAGTCATCTTCGTAGGTTGAGGATTCTCTCTGAGCATGAAGATGAGCATCTAGTCGCTGAGAAATATCGGCCCGATTGTCCGGCAACGGCTTTCCATCGAACAGAGTCACCATACGCTCGAGATCAACTAACTGATCACGTCTAATCCCCCAGTTAAGTCGAAATCCCCATTGCGAGTAACACACCAAATTGTTCATGATGATCTTACGACCAAACTTTATCGGACTATTAGTTTTGTAATTCCAGCTCAAACCTTTAAAAAGATTGATGACGCCTCTTTCAAAGACCTCTCCCTTATTTATATGCAGCTGCTCGAACGTTGAGATGATGTTGTTCTGATTAACCGCTGGGACATCGCCCTCTTCCAGACTCTTGTGCCACTGTTCACGCGCTTGGGCATCCATTAACGACAACATACCGGATTTAAGCATCAAATCGCGCCAAATGCTGCGGTCAATGTTATTAGTGATTTTAGGCAATGCATTCTCAGGTTTTTCCATCAACCAACAGCCATAGCGATGACCTGACTTCATTGCCCAATCAATTGCGTTACCGCCGCCGATTCCGGCAGTGAGTTGAGAGATGGAACTGAGTTCTTGAATTACTAACTCAATCTTACCCAATGCTGCATCACGTCCGGTAACAATGCGTTCAATGTTGGTCGAGTTGATCAACTCGGTATGTTCAGTAATGACTTCAGGTTCTATTTGCATTGAAAAATTCCATATATATTAATGCCCCTGCCGGTTATGGCAGAGGCGTTACGTGTTGTGTGATATTGAGAAGAACTGCAGAGGGTAAATCTTGAAAGCGGTATACAGGTTTCAACTGAGATTGCGCTGCGTTAATCCAGTAGCTCGACTTGCCTTCAAGATATCGGCGGCTGTAAGAAATATTTCTGACTCAGAATACGCTTTGCTGCTGATATCTACGCGCACCAATTCATATTTTTCAATATTGAAATTGATGGCATCGGCTAAGGTAATACCCGCTTCAATGTGCTGTAGGATGACTGACTCGCTGCAAAATGGCGTATCGTTTAACTCCAATCCGAAATGCTTTTCCAACAGATATACGAGAAGTATTCGCCAGTGTGATTCGGGCGGCAGACAGCGTAATACTTCCTGCCCCTGGCCTATTGCGGAGGTTGGCATAGTGATATTCCTTTGGTGTTCTACTATGGTGTTGGATAAATCGCGATATAAACGTAGCCATGTGAGCCGAGGGTATCGGCTTCACATGTCAGCCCATTGTGATATATCGTGACACAGTGCTGCTGGATAGGATTGAGTTCGCCAGTTGTCAGAAGATGTTCGAGCATCCCGACCATAAGTGGGAATGACTTATCAAGACGGTTAATTTGCTCTTCGCTGAGCATTCCTGTAATTCCTGCCCTGTCAGCCAGATAGTGCAGTCGGTTTTCATCTTGCACCAACCTGCATCCAAAGCGTGGAATGAAACTACGTTTGAGCCCCCATTCATTGTTGTTCATCTAATCCTCCCGTCAAAGCCAGCCGAGTTCAGTAAAAGACACGACTTCCTTACTACCCACCACTAAATGATCTAAAAGGCGAACATCAACCAACGTTAGCGCCTTCTTCATTCGTTCAGTGATATTCCTATCTGCATCACTGGGCTGAGCAAACCCGGATGGATGATTGTGGGCAAGAATCACTGCTGCAGCGTTATGCCGCAGTGCCGCTTTGACCACTTCGCGCGGGTAAATTGCTGTGCTATTTATCGTGCCGTGGAACAACGTTTCATGTGCCAGCAGCCGGTTCTGATTATCCAAAAACATCACCATAAACAGTTCCCTTTCATGATTGGCTAACTGAAGGCGAATCCAGTCACGTGAAAAAGGAGTCGAGGTGAAAGCTACGCCTGGTTCACGCAGATGATTTTCAAGCAAGGTTAGCGCGCGCTTAATGGTGCGCTGTGATGCTAGTGGGAAAACCAATGCAATATTTTCCATAATTTTCTCCGGCTTTAATCGATGATGCGCATGATGGCGATACTTTCAGGATGGCTCAGTGCAAACTCACGCAGGCGATAAAAATGTTCGCTCATGGCTGAGCTACCTGTTCTGCAGGCATGATGGCTCCAGTTCATCAAGCAAACAGCTATACCTACGGCCTCGCTGCTCATCTCAGCGCTGTT
This sequence comes from Pantoea sp. B9002, assembly GCF_013385945.1. Classification (NCBI taxonomy): domain Bacteria; kingdom Pseudomonadati; phylum Pseudomonadota; class Gammaproteobacteria; order Enterobacterales; family Erwiniaceae; genus Pantoea; species Pantoea sp. B9002. Next base: position 9,983 of record NZ_JACAPA010000020.1, on the reverse strand, counting down.
ACCATTTAGCTTGTTATATACTGACCAGCTCTGCTCGCTGTCAGGTGCGATGTAGGCACCGCCATTGCTGAGGATACAAAAACACCAAATACCGCCGTTATATTGTTTGCACAATCGACTCATCCAGCTAAATGCTAATGTTTCAAGCGTCATCCATTGCGGAATCTGACCGAATTGCTGCTGCCAAAAATGGGGGCGAAACTTATCTGGTACTAAACTGGACTGAATAAAACGGTATGAAGAACAATTCATAGCTTTATTATTAAATGTCATGTTGATTCCTTATTGACGAAAAAAAGCAGGCTATAAGCAGCCTGCTTCATGATTGTTTATATTGAAGATCTAAATTAGAAATTATAAAGCATCACAATTAATTAAAGCTGATTTAACTCAACCAAGTTATATCAGCCTAAGCTCGCATGAAAAATCATTCATATTTCCATGACCATGATCCCTTGTTTGTCACAACATCAACCTGTGAGGCGTTGCATGGTCCTGAAAAATCAACCGTCACAACCTCACCATAGTGAATATGTTTTGGTATCTTTTTCATTCCATTATTCAAACCTTTGAAACGTTGATTTTCTATTTTGCAACTATCCCTATTTACAATGATATCCTGGATCTCAATATCATCCACCAGTGAGCTAACACTAACACTCACATAGGGCAGATTAATGTACTGATTCACTTTATTGAATGTTTCTACTTTTATGTCTGGTTCCTCATCATCACATGCGCAAAGTAATAGAATGGCCAGAACGAGCAAAACTTTATATTTCACAATATTCATCCTTAAATTAACATTTAGTAAAATAGAATGCGTATTCAGCTCTTACATAGTAAGCACTGATAATCATCTGATTTTATAAATTGCTTTCTATAATTACGGGTACAAATTCATGTCAAACTTCCGATACAGCTAAAACCAGCGCTAAACTCATTAACATGGCGATCGCTATTAATGAGTCGCTTACTTTCCTATAACTTCGATAACTCTTCGAACATACTGAAAATGTGGCAGGGATTGGATGAAATGCTGCTCTCCTGTAAGTTCATTTATCTGTCGTCGGCGAAGGAATGGCTGTCTTGTCATCAGAACATCGGTGATACTGCCAAGTATGAATACCTGTAATTGCTGGCGATTCTCGCCGACTAAATACCAGCTATGTTCGAAATAAATTAATCGGTAAGGCGCAAACCAGCGATGCTGCTGACCATCAACCGTCAGATCAAGCAAGGTCCGATCAAGAATGGCTTGAGTAATACGCCAGAAGCCACCAAAAAGTGATGGTTTACGATCCGGTGGAGCCAAGCTAACAATAAAGGGCGACTCTTCAACGCTATCAATAAGGATAGAAATGAGTTTGGTGTCCATCGCCGGGAATAACTGATCAGTACAGGTAACACGCGCAAAATGCAGAATATCCCTGTTTGTTCGGATACCTTCTTGTAATCTCGCGAGAGAATAGCCGCCTTCAGCATATTGAAGTTCCAAACAGCTCAGTCGCTCACGGAAATCTCGTCTAAGTGTTCTTTCTGAGATCATAAACTCCTGAGCCAGTTTCTTAACTTCCAACCGCTCTCCTGTAAGTAAACGACTAATAATGACTGCAAGCCTTGATGCCATGCGGTCATGTTGTTTCTTTTGCGCAGACATAGCTTTTACTTCCAAAATTATTGTGTTCTATGCAAGTACTGCTGTCTCAAACAGGCAATGAGCAGACATGCCGGAACGGTGACACGCCAAGCTGGACCGCTGATTCCTGCAATGAGCCAGCCAGTACTTAAAGTCCATCCGACCGGCCCAGCCAAAATGCCAATCGATCTTGTGAGAGTCAGATATGCCACCATAGGTAAGCTTCGTCCCAGAACGACTTTTGCAAGGGTACTCAACATCATTACCGAAAGGCGATATGCAGCAAAGCCCGACGCTTTTACTGCCGTCTGTATCGCCATGAGGATCAAAGGCGCTGTAGGCCTTGTCAATTCAGCCCCATGCTGTCTGCAAACGCCTGAAGTTCTTCCTGGGACATACCGTCCAGACTTTTAGCTAATAGTCCCATCAAAAGCGCAAGTTCAATGGTTTCAGTTGTTTCGTCTTTGTGATGTTTTACATCTACGTGGTCGCACACATCGCACAAAACTTCGCGATACATCACACCTTTTCCTCCTCTAAATACACTCACTATACTGCTAGCTCCGAAGGTCTGGATTTCAGCGGCTATTTCACGCCAATAATTTCGGTGAGCAGGAAAGTAGCTTTTATATTTTTCATTTCCCGACAGGTTTTCTGTCCAACGGAGCGCGCCGTCACGAGGATCATGAGTAATCAAGCTGACAAGCAAATCTAGCTCCTCATTTTCACATCGACTTAAAAAATGCAGGTCAGGATCATCCCGATAAACAGCCATTTTTTTCTCCAGGTATGAATCGTTGATGCAAAAACGATAACAAACCCGTCTGCATGGTGATGTCCTTGCAGTTAGAAAAATATTGTTGTTAGCCAGATAAAAACGGACAGGTTGTGTCCGCAGTGAATGAATGAAATTAATGATGCCAAAAGTGTTGGATGCAGTAGTAATGAGTTATGAATTCAGATAGCAATGAAATTAAATCACCCACTGTTAGCATCCCCCATACCACTGAAGTAATATAGATTTATAAAACTTTTATTTGATGTGATATGAAAAAAACATCATCTGTTTTTTATTACATCATAAGCATATTAGATGAAATAAGTTCCCCTCATAATTTTTACTAAAAAAATAACTCCAGAATTTAATTCGCCCTCAGACGAAGAAGATTTACAAAGAACCTATCAGCGCAACGCATCCTTTATTGATAATCGAAACCCGGATAAAGTAATATATATAAAAGTATTAATTAAAGTTATGCGATGTGTTTTCTGAATGTTGAGTTGCCGAATTTCAATCAGCTATCACCTTTCACTAAATATAAAGAGTGTTATACATTATGTTTACTTACAATCCTCGCTATACAAATGGTGTAGAACGCACATTGAATGCGGCAGTATCGCAACACGCAAGGTTGTCTACCTTTAGAGTGGATCTTCATTTCCCTATTGATGGAGAAGGACGGCGAGATGAATTAGTGATTTCACGTTTCTTTGACTCTTTGAAATATCACCTCTCTGCATTAATTGAAAGAAAAAGAAATGACGGACTCACCTGCCACAACATAACAGCATTGCACTATGTATGGTGTCGTGAATTCGGACCAGTGAATGGTAATCGTCATTACCACGTGATGCTGATGCTAAATAAGGATGTATTCGGCTTTCTGGGAAACCTCCAGCATCTACCAGGTCAAAATCCATCGCTGGCAAATCTGATACAACGTGCTTGGTGTAGCGCACTAAAACTCAGCGTAGAACATTACGCACACCTTGCTCATTTTCCTGATTGCCCCGTGACCTGGATTGAGCGTAATAGCCTTCAATTTACTGAACAGATGAAAACTGCTTGTAATCGTGCGATGTATTTAGCTAAGACTGCAAGCAAACAAATTGGTAATGGTCGGTCATTTGGTTGCAGCCAGCATAATCCGAGCTTGATTAGATAACACTTATAGCTATCTGCTACCAACAAAAAGGCCGCAATCGCGGCCTTTTGATCAAAATCTAATTAGAAATCTAAAAGCAATGCAAGTCATAATGTGAATTGCGGGCACAGCGTATGAATGCTTCACAGTACATGATGATACTATCCGATTTTAAACTCAACATAGATGCAAAGTCTTCGGGGCGAATACGCCAGCTTGGTCCATGTCCTGTAAACAGATAACGGCTGAATGGACGGCTGGGACCAAAGTAACCAATAGTTTCTTCGTCACTCACTATGAAGCGTGAGTGGTTAATGTGATCACGTCCAATACATATGACTGAAATCATCGCACATTGATCATCAATCGAGTATTTAGATAAAAATTGATTTGCTGAATATTGGCATGACTGAATATTACTCTTCAAATCACTGATCAAAGCTACTACACAAGTCATTTTAAGTAACCTTTAATAATTTCATCTCTTAGTGGTGCAACATCTACAAGTAGATATTAAAAAATTAAACATTCAAACAGGGTTGATTATCAAATAAGAGGCATTAGCCAATACTCTAATCCATCCAATAATTAACTGTTATCACCTTTGCCTTACCATTATGATTTATATAAATCAAATTTCTTCCTTGAAGAATTTCAAGTAAAGCATTAAGTTTACCCAGATTGCGAAATCGGTTTGGGCCATATTGCAAGACAGTGTTCTTAGAAAGATTACGAGCATTATTCTTAGAGCAATATTCTTTGAGCCAATTAAAAAGAATATTGGAGTCATCAAGCGCATTCTCTTTTTTACCAACGAGCTCAATAAAATGGTGCCCATACCACTCAATGATTTCTATGGCTATGTTTACTGCTCTTAGACAAATCGTATTTTTCCCGGTGTAAAAATATTCTATCAACGCAGACAGTCGTGCAACGTTCTCTGGCATTTTAGAGGCGTAATCTTTGAATTCATTTAAGGAGTAATATCCTGGTTCGCCAATCAGCCTTTCAATCTTGTTATAAAAATCAAGCCAAGATTGCTCTGCGTCATTATTAAAACGCATAATAATTCGGGAACCATCCGTAGGCATTGTGGCTATAGCAACTAATCTCTTGTGAAACAGATTCAGATACTCAGCTGAAGTATCTCCTTGCTCAATTTGCCGAGTCCCCTGAGTTGACTGTGGATAACACATTAAGCATCGTGCCAAAAAACCTGTATCCCGAGCTTCACCTTTACCACGGTGTAAAAAACTCTCAACAACACTAGGCTGTGCCATAAGTAACATCGTCATTCTGACGTCTTTAACAGTAATTTGAGTTGCGTTTGCACGGTCAACGATGAAAGGGCCACCATCCCAAACCTTATTAAGCATAGGCAGCTGTTCAAGAGCCTTACCGCCAAATAACATCCCCGCTTCATCTGACATAAGCCCGGTTGAAGCACCCTCTTCTGCCAGAATATGCTTCAGTGCAGCAGGTGTTACGTCATTAATCAGCCACCTTTGACGTATAGGCATAACCGGTTTTTTTATCTCCAGTGCTTTCAACCTTTCCTTGGTATTATCAGTATCTAAATCTAATTTAGTTTCGCTTTTGAGCCTGGACATCAACGCTTGCTTTTGAGCTAAAAAAAGTTCCATTTCTTCGTCGAAAATGGCACGAGCCAAACGGTATGACTCTGCATTCTCTTCATCAATTTGCAGTATTGGACGCATAATCATGCTATCCACGGTGCTTTTACGCTCTCCAGACTCCGCAATGGTGATCATGAACAGTGAAACCGGTCCCTCCAATTGACCAGGTCTTTCAACATTGATTCTACGCTGGCAAACCAGCGATATTGCGCCGAGCATGGAGGCAATGATCAACGCCAGCGGCGCCTTAGTTCTCCGTTGTATTTCAAAAATCATCGCGTTAAGTTGCTTTGGTAAATTGCGGTAGGGGAATTCATCGTTCATTGACATTGTTGGTTCCATAAATTGCGTTGATAAACCTCAGTAGCAGGCTGACGAAAGTCAGCCTGCTACTGCTTTGGTTTAATGATTATTTTTTTACAGGACCCAGCTTTAACAGCCAGTCGTCGATTTCGGATTCCATCCAGCCAACGGCCTGAAGCCCAAGTCGGCGCTGCTTTGGGAACGTTGAGTCATAGCGCGCAGACTTAGGGTTGAGCCAGTCGTAGATGGTAGAGCGGCTTACGCCAATTTTACGAATGACCTGAGCGATGCGCAGGATTTTGATTACTGATGTTTCCATGAAGATTTATCCTATCTGGTCTGAAGTGACGCTACAGATAGTAAGTAAGACCGATCATGGAAGTGATACACCTGCATCTGTAATTAAACATACAGAATAAAATTTTAAAAAAACACCATGAAACCACTTAAAACACCACAATTAAAAAACAACCAAAGATAGATCATCCAAGTTAAATTGCCGTTGTGATATATATGAAATCTCCATCTGTTCTTCAATAATCAGGACTGATTTGATGTATGCCAAAAAAAGTTTCTAAAGAGGAAGAACTCGGTTTATCTTTCTTTAATTTTTTATTAGCTTGTAATGTGCTGACTAGCAATTCGAATTGAGTTTACCATTAACCACTATTAACTTTTAAAAGCATGAACGGCACTAATTGAAGAGAGGGACTATGTCTACTGCAGACTCACATTTTTCTTATAACTATATTAAAAGTAAATTTGAACTTACTTTGAAGGTTTACCATGAGATGCCAATTAGCAGTGATGCTCATCACGAAAAGAATTTAGAAAAAAATGAAATATTAAAAGCTTTAAATAGAGAGGAATTTAAATTATTGCAATCCATGATGGCTAAGCAAAGTTATGCTCGTAATACCAGCTGGATACTAAAATATTTACAAATTTTGATGAGCAAAAAATTGAAGGGGTTTATTAAGGAAAGCGGTAGTGAAAACAATGCTATTCAAGAAATCATATTGCAAACTCAAAATTTTGACAAACTCAAGGGAGAGATTGATTTTAATAATATCAGATTGCCATGCCCATCTAATATTGAAGAGATACAAATATTCGAGTCTGAACTTCAGCAAAAAGTATCATCCGATGGCTACACAAACTCGCCTTTATCTGAATACATTGCTGACTTTCATTTTAAGGCCAGTATCGGTGGTGAATATTATCGATACTTATACCTTGCATTCATTCATTTTAATTGGAGTGACGTTCTTAAGAAAAATAATTATTTAGAAGAAGCATTTATTTCAATGCATAAAGCCTATAACTATTTATCTCAATGGCAGGCAGTATTTGAGCAACTTTATAAAGACAACCAACAATCTGACAAAAACAGAGCTGGAGGGATCGTTAAAGGAAAAAAATTAAAACAGAAAGGAGAGTTATTAAATAGCTTAAAAGATGAACTCTACAGTAATGCGGAATCTCTTTTGATTGAAAGAATTAAAGAGCGAAAGAATATTCAATTTAAAAACAAAATGTCTGCTATAGAATCAATACAATCAGAGCTTGAAAAACATTTTACCAATGACTGTGTTACTAAAAGATTGAGTCTCGAAAACACTGATGAAATTGAATATCAAATAAAAGAATTTAATGAAAGCATAGTCTCCATGTTGTTCGATGCATCATTAGATAGGACTAATGTTTTACATGATGCTTTTAAAAAAGCAGTTAAAGGCCTAAAATAACTTACAAGACTCAAGTTGATAAATAACATTCCAGCAAACTTGCCCTCGTTGAAAAATCAATCACGGGGCAAGAATAAGTTATTTTTTGTTAACCAAAATATTCTTTAGAGTCTTGCCGGGATTTTTCAAGATCAAACCCGAGTTAATTTAATCAAACCCTGTAAATTATAAACATTTCGTTATTTATTGAAGGTAATTAGTATGAGGCAATTCAGAACGACTCCACACACCATAGGTTAAAACAATTAATATCAAATAGTTACGCAAGAATCACCCCATTTCAATCCAGCTAATAAATTAACTTCCTCCACTCTGTTTAATGCATTTTTTAAATATAAGCCACGTCTTACGAATGTTTTGAGACAATTCGTTATTTAATTACTTTGACTTTTAACGAGGGAAAGAAAATGTCAAAACAACACCATCAAACTCAAACATCTCTGACTATCACACGTGCATTGGACGATGTGGGTCAGCATCAAGTGCTATCAGGCAATCTCGGTGGCCCAGCCACTGACGACGCACGCCCAGAATTTCAGGGGCAAGCCACGCCGGGTGAACCGGTGCAGCTCTACAATGATGACGAACTGGTTGGTAGCGCTATCGCCGACGCAAACGGTGCATGGTCAATCACACCGGAAAATGATTTGCCAAACGGCACCCAGACGCTGATGGCAAAAATGCTGAACAGCAAAGCGGAGCTTTCTTTGTCAATGTCCAAACCAATGTCCCGATCGTCACGCCTCTGAAAATCGACATGGCTTTCGATAACGTCGGTCAACAGCAATATTTGAACGGCGTAAAAGGCCATCAAGTCGCTGATGATACCCGCCCAGAATTACGCGGCCGTGCCACCGCTGGCGAAGTGGTTAAGTTATATGACGGTGAGGTTTTAATTGGCAGCACCGTGGCTAATCAGTATGGCAACTGGACGATTACCCCGGTTAGCGATCTGTCAGATGGCACGCATGCGCTGGTTGTCAAAACGGCTTCTCAGCAAAGCAGTGAGTTCTTCGTCAACGTAAAATCCGCCGCCAGCGAGCCGGTAGTGATTTATCAAGCTTATGACAATGTCGTTCAGCATCAGTATCTCGGCGGCGCCAAAGGTGAAGTCACGGATGATCCGCGTCCAGAATTTACCGGACGTGCCTGCGCCGGGGAATTGGTGAAACTGTACAGTGGCAACCAGTTGACCGGCAGCGCCATGGCAGATGCAGGCGGCATGTGGCGAATCACACCGTCAATCGATCTGACTGATGGCACGCATGCGCTGGTCGCCAGCACCGCCACTCAACTCAGTGAAGCATTCAACATCACCGTGCAAGGCCCAGCCAGCACGCCGGTATTAATTGATTACGGTTTTGATGATGTCGGCCAACAGCAGTATTTGTCCGGTATGAAAGGTCACCCTGCAACGGATGATGCACGCACGCAATGAAATCATGCCGCATCTGCAAGAAGATCACATTGACCTGCTCATTCTCGATTACTTATTGGGTGAAGGCGAATTTGATAGTTTGCAGTTGGTGAAACAGATCTATATTCGCTTCCCGTTCTTGCGCGTACTGATCTCTTCTTCGGTGGAAAGCCCGGCGGTAGTGCAGTTAATGAGTAAAGCCGGCGCACGCGGCTTTATTGGCAAAAGTAAAAGCCAGATTGAATTGATCAAAGTTATCCGTACCGTGGCACGTGGTGAACGTTATTTAAATGAAGATATGATCTTCCAGTTAGATCAAATCCACGAAAGCGACAAAGAATTGCATGAGTTTATGGAGCCACGCCAGGAGATCGGCGAAAACCCAATGACGCTCAAAGATCTCACGCAACGTGAGTTAGAGGTTATTCGCTGCTAACTCAGCGAGATGACGCTGCCATAGATTGCGGCGAAGTATTCGCGTAGCCGGAAGACGATTAGTGGGCAGAAGCAGTCGGCGTTAAGAAAGTTGGGGCTGAGATCGGATTTGGAGCTGTTTAAGTATAGCCATCATTTTTTTGAGGAAAAGTAGAGTTCTGTCAGTCATATAAGGGGCACTCTGCCCCTTCTGCTTTGCTAGATGGTGCAGCATGTTAATTTCTAGCCATGCTCCTTAAGATGTTGATGTGACAACATACGCCGTTTCATAAACGAGTGACGGTCAGTTATGAACTGTAAAAATAGCCCTTACAGTAAAACGGATAGATGAACTTGAATAATTTGCGTTAAATATGAGGATAGTGAGAAAAATGATTTTTGTTCAAAATTGCATTTAGGTCAATATCCACATCTTAGAAATTGAATCTTTCCCGATGTTGTGCTAGAAAATTAATTCGCATTTTTAAGAGTTCATTTTCACAGAGTAAACGGAGAGATTCTGATGATTTACCAATGTTACTCATGCAATAAAACATCTTTCGAAGTTAATTGCCCATGGTGCTCGGGTGGTGTTTCTGCAGCAACAAACGGCTGGGGTACTAAAAATCCCCTACCAGTCACTTCGGAGCAAATGATTCCACTGAATCCTTCCTTCTATCCAGAATTTCAATACCAATCAAAAGGTATTTTAAAGGACTTATTCGGAAAAAAGAAAGAGCAGTCTCAGCTCAACCAGTTGCTGCAGGATGTTCTAGATAACTATTCAAGTTTCAAAGATCCATATTTTACTAACTTCATATACACCGCCAAAATTTCACACGATAATAAATCTGACAGTAACTTCTCCACCGATAACAATGTAGTGGCATACTGAATTTG